>JBFFVI010000228.1:0-3771 GCA_041570895.1 Gammaproteobacteria bacterium | reverse complement strand
GCTCGCAGATTTCAGCGATGAACGACAACCTGTCACAACTGAGTATCGATGTTGAGCAAAAACAGAACGAACTGGACGAAGAACGACAGAAAATCATCATCATCACCCAGGAGCGCGACAGCCAGTCACGCAAACTATCCAGCCTGGAAGATGATTTCGGCTCCTTAAAAGTCAAGTACGATAAATTGATCAAACCTGCTCGTACCGCCAAAGGAAAATATGTTGTCAGCGTTAATTATGAACGCATAAAAGGCAAAGAACGCATTCGCTTCAAAGATTCCGGCGAGGAAAGCTACACCGTCGTTACCGAGAAACAGCTACACACTAAACTTGCTCAACTTAAGAAGAAATACCCGAAAAAATTATACATAAAAATTGTTATACCGAAAGAAAGCGGCCTCACTTACAGCGAAGCATGGTCTTTCATGAAAGACTTATTGCATAAATATGATTATTATTATCGTGAATAAGGCTTAAAAGTGCAGCTGAAAAAAGCATATAGACACCTATGCTTAGCCCTTACAGCTAAAAACGATATGCAAATATTTTCTTTTTCACTATACTCTAGCTAGAAAAACCTTAAGGGAAACAACCAAATGGCTTCAAGGAATAGAACAATCAAACAAGTCCTACTAAATGTATACCTGACTTGTGAGCGTAGTTATGACCAAACTAAAAGTACTGATTTTCTCATTTGCCGCCACGGCATATATGGCAGGAGCCACTGCGGCTGAAACAATATACCCGCTGATAACCTACAAATGTAATGTTGAAGCCGACATCATCACGCTGACCAATTCTTTACTCAAAAGTGACGAAGGTGCTGCTTTTAACTATTCAGATGAAGATGGCACTTACTCACCCTGGAATCTGGTTGAAATTGACCGTAGAGCGGAGCATACCCGCATCGTAAAAACGAAAAAAATCGTCAAGAAATGCACACTAAGCTCAGGCGAATATACCATCACACTCGAACCCCAGGTATTCAGTCGAAATCTGAACGGCACCTGCGGTGCAACCATATCATCAGCATTCACCGTGAGCTTTGATGGTTTTGATATCAAGGAACGCACCCCTTTTGAAGATTACTGCCGTGGTAACTCGCCGATCATTACGCGGGTGACGGTATATGGCAAAACCGGTGAAGTAAAAACCAAACACATACCCCGCTATAAATTTTACTAGTTCACAAACGCTACAGATCAATCAGTTACGCATCTCATCACTGCTGAAAAATTGTATCGATTCAGCAACTCTCATCGGTTGTATCAGCAAATATTCCTGTTATCATAGGACGATAATTTAACGTCACTGAATAATGACTCCCTAAATAAAATAAAGGTAACACTACGATGCTATTATTTATCAAACAAGCTAAATACCTGCTTACATTTACCTCATTATTACTTGTTTCATCGCTATCGTTTGCCTCTACTTCTACGGCGATTACACCGACCGACCCGGCTTATGTCATCCACACGGCACTGGATAAAATTACCACTTTTAGCAGTAATTCTGACAAAGTTAACCCGGTCAAGCTCCGCGGTTTCATCGAACATGAGATTATCCCTCATTTCGATTTCGATAATATGTCGCACTGGATTACCGGTCGTTACGCCAGCAACATGAGCGATAATGACAAAGCAGACTTCCAACGAAACCTGCGCGAGACATTTTTATCCAGCCTGTCTAAACATCTTGGTAGTTTTGATGCGAAGAACACGCGTGTCAAATTCTTCCCTGCGCGTTATCGCGGCCCGGAAGAATCTTTTGTCAGCACCAGCATTTATCGCCCTGATGCACCATCAGTTCGTCTGGATTTCCGCATGCGACGCGACGCTGATAACTGGAAAATAATTGATGTTAAAGCTAATGGCTCAAGCGCGGTGCTCTACTACCGTCGTCACTTTATCTCTCAGTTACGTCAATATCAAAGAAACATCCGACCTTATTAACAGACTTAAAACGATAGCTGCAACACTATCAAGAGTACGCGTACTGTCATCAGTCGGCCTGCATTCTATACCCGCGCGTTGAACCTGCTGGTATAACTCAGGTCACACTAATGATAACTCAAAGGTTTATTGATCATGACTCACTCGACCGATGCTCCAGCCAGTGTCAAGGTTAAAAACAACCGACGACGTAAAAGCATCTATATAATAATTGCGATTTTTTTCGGGCTTGTCTTTCTCACTCGCCATGAACCGGTTAATACTATTGACTGCACACCTGAGATCATCGCCAGCAAACCAGATATCATCATGCTGGGTGCATGGTGGTGTACTTATTGTTACCAGGCAAAAAAGTATTTCCAGCATAACAATCTTCACTACTGCGAATACGACATGGAAACCACCCCCAGGGGGAAACAACTTTATGAGGAATACGGCGGTGGCGCAGTACCGGTCCTGCTGATAGGCGAATACCAGCTACGGGGTTTTAGTGAAAAACAGATTGAAACCGCATTAGGTTTACTTGATAAATAAAGATGCTTACTAAACTACAAAAATTTTTTGATCTCTATCTGAACAAGGATATCAAGGCCGAAATACCGTTGCAGCGGCGCCTGCAAATGGCTTCGGCCGCCCTGATGGTAGAGATGCTGCATGTAGATGAACAGGTCACTACTGAAGAAGATGAAAAGTTACGTCTACTACTCGAACAACGTTTTAATCTAGACAGCAGTGAAATAGAATCCCTGATCGATCTGGCCCATAATGAAAAACACGAAGCAACAGACTATTACCAGTTCACTTCTTTACTGAACGAGCATTATTCGCAACAACAAAAGATAGATCTGGTGGAAGACCTGTGGCAACTCGCTTATGCGGATCATGAACTGGACAAATACGAAGAACACCTGCTGCGTCGTCTGGCCGAGTTACTGCACGTACCACATCAAGATTATATTCGTACGAAACATAAAGCATTGAAAGAAAATAACTGACCACAGAGACGCAGGGAGCGCTAAGGTTTTATTTGTTTTCGCGAAGCGAAAACTACCCCACATAGCTTTTCTCTGCACACTCTGTGCCTCTGTTGTTAAGGATGCTTTAATGCAACACCCCCTCAGAACCCCACATTTTATTATAACGCTCTACCACTTCACGAACTTCCTCAGGATAGCCGATCGCATCCATCTGCTGTAATCCTTCTTTAAAAAACTCACGCGCATCCTGCGGTAAGTTTTTCACCAGGGCATCGTATGCCTGTTCGATCAGTTCTGGCTGATGGCTACGTGTAGCAACGATGCCATAATTCAAATTCAATATCCTCCAGGGACGCATCATGTTCGTCTGCTCCAGATCACGACGAATCTCACTGTCACAGGCATCTATAACTTCCTGGATCACCCTGGTCAGCTCTGCAAGCAGATAAGGTTCAGCAATCTCATTCGCATACCCAGCCAGTGAATTCACCACCATATCGATCTGTGACAACTTGCCACCATGACGCGCCACCCACAATGACAGCGGTAAACTTAAACGCAGTAACTCCCTGTTCTGTGCGCCTGTTTTTTTCTCCGCAATAGCCACCATGGCTTCGAGTAAATCCAGTGCATACTGGCCGATTTTGCTGATATCATCCTCTTCTAGCCGGCCCATACTCTCAGCGCTCATATCCTGCTGCACGACGCTATCAGCATCCGCTCGCGCCATCACATCGATCGCCTGATCCATAGCAGCAAGCAAGTTAGCAGGCGAATTCATGTCGTCCTTTTCCGGCTCCGCTTCGAGATACGGTTCCACCGCATTGTGGAATAAATCT
>JBFFVI010000227.1:0-3774 GCA_041570895.1 Gammaproteobacteria bacterium | reverse complement strand
TCAAAATCAAGCTATCTGAATAAGTCTTATGGCTTCGTTTACTACCAACTGCAAACGCTGTCCGCGGCTGGCAAAATTTCTCAAACAGGTAAAAAAAGATTACCCGGATTATTTTGCCAAACCGGTACCGGCGTTTGGTGACGAAGATGCTCGCCTCTGTATCGTGGGTCTGGCTCCGGGAATGCACGGGGCCAATGCCACTGGCCGACCGTTTACCGGTGATCATGCCGGTATCATGCTTTATCAAACCTTATACAAATATGGCTTCGCTTCAAAAGATACCTCTCTGCCAGACGATGACCTGCGCCTGATCAACTGCCGTATCACCAATGCCGTCAAGTGCCTGCCACCGCAGAACAAACCGATCGGTGCAGAAATCAATACCTGTAACCAGTGGCTGCGGCAGGAGCTAAGAGCGTTACCTGATAATCACGTCATCGTCGCCCTGGGAGCTATCGCGCATAAAGCCATCATCAAGGCGCTGGATCTAAAACAAAATGATTATAAATTTGCCCATCTGGCAGAGCATACACTGAAGCGTGGCATTCTAATCGACAGTTATCACTGCTCGCGCTACAACACGCAGACCCGGCGTCTAAGCCGGGAGATGTTCGAACAGGTGTTTAAACGCGCACAGGAATTACTATAGATTCGTGCTCTGCGTTAAACTACGCGATATGGCTGCAGCAGAAGAAAAAGTACAGGCGTCGACAGAAATACAGGCAGAATTTGATTCTGCCAGCTTCCTTAAAAACGTTACCAGTAAACCTGGCGTCTACCGCATGCTCGATGCCAAAGGACAGGTTATCTATGTCGGAAAAGCGAAAAATCTGAAAAATCGATTGAGCAGCTATTTCCGTCAGACTGGCTTATCGGCAAAAACCCAGGTAATGGTCGCCAAAATTGCCGACATCGCTATCACTATCACGCATACCGAAGGTGAAGCTTTACTGCTAGAGAGCAACTTAATCAAAGAGCTCCGGCCGCGTTATAACGTATTGATGCGTGATGATAAGAGTTATCCCTACATCTTCGTTTCCGATAAAGCCGACTACCCTCGTATCGCATTGCATCGTGGCGCGCGCAAAAAGCAGGGCTTATACCTGGGACCATACCCAAATGCCCATGCTGTACGTGAAAGTTTAAATCTGCTGCAAAAAATGTTTCTCATCCGCCAGTGCGAAGACAGTACCTTTCAGAATCGATCGCGCCCCTGTCTGCAGTATCAGATCAAACGCTGCACGGCACCCTGTGTTGGTTATATTTCTGAAAAGGCCTATCGCAAGGACATCGATCATGCCGTTTTATTCTTGCAGGGCAAGAGTGAGCAGGTGATCAACGAGCTGGTAAAAGATATGGAAACGGCGGCAGCAAAGCAGCATTTTGAGAAAGCAGGCATGTATCGTGACCAGATAAGCAACCTGCGTAAAATTACCGAACAGCAGCATATCAGCGCGGATAAAGGCGATATCGACGTAATCGCCTGCAGTACAGAAGGCGGGCAGGCCTGTGTGCAGGTATTCTATATCCGCAATGGCCTCAACCTCGGCAACCGCAGCTTCTATCCCAGCCTGCCCGAAGAGTTGAGCACAGAACAGATTCTCACTGCCTTTATTCCACAGTTTTATCTAAAACGTGATGTGCCTGGTGAGATTATCGTATCAGACACTCTGGGCGAAGGCGCACTGATCGCCGAAGTGCTAAGTGAGCAGGCCAGGCATAAGGTAAAAGTGACCAGTAAGGTCAGGGGCGAGCGCGCCAAGTGGGTAGAAATGGCATTAAATAATTCTAATAACTCATTGAAAACAAAACTTATATCACGATCAGGTTTGTTGACCCGGTTCGAAGCTCTGCAAGAAGCATTGCAACTGGACGAAATCCCGGTGCGTCTGGAATGTTTTGATATCAGCCACACCATGGGCGAGGCAACCGTTGCTTCCTGTGTGGTCTTCACCCCGGAAGGCGCGTTTAAAACTGATTACCGGCGTTATAACATCACGGGGATTACCGGTGGTGATGATTACGCCGCCATGAAACAGGCGTTAGAAAGACGTTTTAAAGTGACTAAAGCCAAAAAAAATCAGACCTCAGAACAGAAACTGCCCGATATCCTGTTTATCGATGGTGGTAAAGGCCAGCTCAAACAGGCCATCGAAGTATTCGATAAACTGCAGATAAATTCCGTGTTATTAATCGGTGTCGCCAAAGGCGAGGGCCGTAAGGCGGGTCTTGAAAAACTGATCTTCAGTGACGGCCGTCCCGATCTCTACCTCACCATAGAATCTGCTGCGCTTAACCTCATCCTGCAGGTGCGTGATGAAGCGCACCGTTTTGCGATCAGCGGTCACCGCGCGCAACGTGCAAAAAAACGCCGGACATCGCCTTTAGAAGGCATCGCCGGGCTAGGACCAAAGCGCAGGCAGACTTTATTGAAACATTTTGGTGGAATTCAGGGAATAACGCAGGCAGGCGTCGAAGATATTGCTAAAATAGCTGGAATCAGTAAAAAACTGGCGCAAGATGTCTATGACCAGTTTCATGCGTCAGATTAATAACGGTTAGAAAAACTACATAATAATAAGTGATAACTAAACCAGTAATATATGAACGTACCCAATACAATAACCATCAGCAGAATCTTATTGATTCCCGTATTTATCGCCGTTTTCTACCTGCCTTACTCATGGGCACCTGCATTAGCTACCTTTGTCTTCTGGTTTGCAGCGATCACAGACTGGTTTGATGGTTACCTGGCGCGCAAATTAAACCAGCAGTCGGCATTAGGCGCATTCATAGACCCATTGGCCGATAAACTGATGGTGATATCGGCACTGTTATTGATACTGACCCAACACCCGGATAACAACTGGTTATTATTTTCATCGTTAGTCATCATCTCGCGTGAAATATTTATTTCTTCACTGCGTGAGTGGATGGCGAGCCTGGGCAGGGGTGATGATGTTGCCGTATCATTTGCTGGTAAAGCAAAAACAGTGGCGCAGATGTTTGCCTTACTGTTCCTGATCTATGGCCAGGACCTCTTTGGACTGCCGATATACATCATCGGTGTCGGCATGCTGGTATGGGCAGCGTTTCTGACAATTGTCTCCATGATTGTTTACATAAAAGCAGCCTGGTCATCGTTGGCAACAAGCAAATGATCATTAAAAGAGATTAAAAAGCCTAATCGGGCAATTATATCTTGACAGTAACGCCGTCATCGCTAGAATAGCGACCTGCTTTGAAGCAATGCGGGAATAGCTCAGTTGGTAGAGCGCAACCTTGCCAAGGTTGAGGTCGCGAGTTCGAATCTCGTTTCCCGCTCCAAATTATGAAGAACCCTGTAGTACAGGGTTTTTTCGTTTTTACAGTAACAAAACTGTTAAAATGATGATGTAAACTCTGACTTGTTCTTTTATTTCAGGGCAAGCAAAATAGCTTAGGTTATTTAATAAAAATCTGGCGGGATAGCAAAGTGGCCATGCAGTTGATTGCAAATCAATCTACCTCGGTTCGACTCCGGGTCCCGCCTCCAAATTATACCTGTTAGCCAAGGTGTGTTGTCGCTGAAAGATAAGCTTCAACAAAAAGGTTAAGTGAAAGACCATCTAGTTAGTATGCCCAGGTGGCGTTGCGGTAGACGGTAGTGCTAAGCGCTACTATCAGTGGCAACGAAAAAAGCGGCATAGAAAGACCATCTAGTTAGTATGCCCAGGTGGCGTTGTGGTAGACAGTAGTGCGAAGCGCTACTATCAGTGGCAACGAAAAAAGCGG
>JBFFVI010000226.1:0-3776 GCA_041570895.1 Gammaproteobacteria bacterium | reverse complement strand
TCTGATGGCGATCGTCGCCGTCGTGCTCGGGCTATATGCCTCACTTAACTGGGATTTTCCAACCGGCCCGGCAATCGTGGTTTCTGCATCTTTTTTGTTTTTTGTGTCGCGTATCTTTGTTCGTTAAAGAATTATTCTCCGCGGAGGCTCAGAGTAGAGCTTTTATTTCAATGTTGTGCCGCAGGCACAACGCTATAACATTCAAGATGTTTTTTCTCTGCGTCTCCGCGCCTCTGCGGTGAAGTTTTTTTAGGCGCGTTTTTTTATCGATGAAATCGCATCAACCACTTCATCGTAAGCGTGTTGTGAGATCTCGTTCCTGGTTTTTCCTTTGCTGCTGATCGGTTTGAGGAAATGTACTTCAGCCTCGATGCCAGGTGCGCGGGCGATCAGATCAAAAGATTCGGCGATGCTCATATCGCCGATAAATAATGTCAGCGGATTAAGTTCCGTTCTGCCTCTTTCAGGATTCAGCAGCGGAAAAAAGATTGCGATCGGCTGTACCATCGCGTGTGCGTCGATCGCACTCTGCATCATGCGGCTGTGGAAATTTCTTATATGACCATCAGAGGTGGTGCCTTCGGCAAAGATCAGGCTGTTATGGTTCTGATCTAAGGCCGAGGTAATCTCGCTACTGGCTTCTGAGGCTGATCCGTGTCTGCCGCGTTTTATGTATAAGGTGCCAGCGCGGCTGGCCAACCAACCGAATACCGGCATTTTTTTAACCTCGTGTTTTGATAAGAAATGCACGGGCACCAGGCCACCGATGACAAAGATGTCCAGCCAGGAGATATGGTTGGCAACAAATAAAGTTTTCTCGGTTAACGGCGTACCATATGTTTTTGTTCTTATTCCCAGTGCACGGGCAACAAGACCAAGCCATGTGGTAATGAAAGCGCTGGTTATTCCGCGCGTGGGTACAGTATTGCGTAGCAGTAGGATGCTGGCGATAAGGCAGATGATTATTAATAAAGCTAGCAATATCGATCGGTAAAACTTTCTTAATATGGACATTTGTCGTGGCTGCAAAAAATGATTAAACGCCTGGTTAAATCAAGCTAGTCAAACCGCATTGATAGATCGATGGCTTTGATGTTCTTGGTTAATGCGCCGGTGGAGATGTAATCCACACCCGTTTCGGCGATATCACGAATGTTATCGATGGTGATGTTTCCGGAAGCTTCGCTGATGACTTTTCCTTTGCAGATATCGACAGCCTGTTTCAAAGTTTTAGCATCAAAATTATCCAATAAGACATGATCGGCACCAGCATCGATAGCCTGTTGTAGTTCATCAAGGTTTTCGACTTCTACTTCAACTTTTAACTCAGGATGATGAAAGCGGGCTTCTTTGACAGCATTCTGTATACCGTTGCAGGCATTGATGTGGTTTTCTTTAATCAGGAAAGCATCAAATAAACCTAAACGATGGTTCTCGCAGCCGCCGCATGAGACCGCATATTTTTGCGCCATACGCAAGCCAGGGATGGTCTTGCGGGTATCAAGTACTTTTGTATTTGTGTCTTTGAGTTTGTCTGCATAGTGTGCAGATATAGTGGCGGTGGCAGATAAGGTCTGCACAAAATTGAGTGCTGTGCGCTCGCCGGTAAGGATGTTTTGTGAAGAGCCGCTGATGGTGCAGATGATCTGGTCTGCATCGATAGCATCACCGTCATCGACGAACCAGTCGATCAAGATCTCATCATCTATCTGTCGATAGGTTTCTTCAAACCAGTCGAGTCCGCAAAATACACAGGGCTCACGATTGACGACTGTAGCCAGTGAGATGTTGTCGTGAGGAATTAATTCAGCGGTTATGTCACCATCGCCGACATCTTCTTTTAGTGCGTTAAAAACATTTTCTTCGATGATGCTTTGAGGTACCTGTAATAAAGCCATAATTTAAGTTATCTGTTTACATAAAACTTTTGAGTTACGCTGATAGTTGTATAAAGATTTTTTCTCTATCGGAAGATCGTCAGCACTGCATTCGACAAAACCACGTTCGATAAACCAGTGCATGGTCTGAGTGGTTAGGGTGAATAATTTTTTCATGTGTTGTTTTTTTGCCTGCCACTCGATATGTTGCAGTAGATCATCACCGCGACCATGTGCTTGGTAGTCTGGATGCACGGCAAGGCAGGCAAGTTCTGCGGCTTGTTCTTTTGCAAAAGTAAAAATCACCGCGCAGGCGATTATCATGCCGTCACGTTCGATAACGGTGAAATTATTAATATCCAGTTCAAGTTGCTCACGCGAGCGTTTGACCAGCACGCCCTGTTCTTCCAGCGGTGAAATTAATCCCATGATGCCGCCGATGTCGTCGATCGATGCAGTACGCAATCCTTCATAATTTTCAGCAGTCACCAGAGTGCCGACACCATCACGGGTGTAGAGCTCCAGCAACAGGGCGCCATCGATCTGCCGACTGACAAGATGCACGCGACGTACACCACCACGACAGGCCTGCGCTGCGTTATTTAGATGTGATTGTGTTTCGTGGTCATTCTCTGGGCTGTGGTCTTTCAGCCAGCTTCCAGCCTGCGGTAGATTCAGCTGCTGCAACAAGCCGCCTTTTTTATCAGTGACGCCATTATTTTCCATGACAAAAATTAATTTGTCGGCATTGAGTGCGATCGCAGTTTCCGTGGCGACGTCTTCTGCACGTAAATTGAATATTTCACCAGAGGGTGAATAGCCAATGGGTGAGATCAAAACCACGTTATTGTTTTGCAGATGCTGACTGATGGCTACGGTATCTACGTTTCTTACATTGCCGGTCTGGCAGTAATCGATACCGTTTCTGATACCGTAAGGCCGTGCGGTAATGAAATTACCTGAGACTACGCGCAGTGAAGCACCGGCCATAGGTGTGTTTGGCAGGCCCATGGAAAGCTGGGCTTCGATGCTCATACGTACCTGGCCAACCGCCTGTTCCACTGCAGGCATATTTTCATTCAAGGTGATGCGCATGTTATCAGCGAATTCAGACTTGATTTTCAATGTGTTTAGCTGTCGCTCGATCTGCGGTCGTGCGCCGTGCACCAGCACGATGCGTACGCCGAGGCTGCCCAGCAGTGCGATGTCATGGATCAGGTGGGCGAAACCGCTGTGTTCGACCGCTTCGCCACCAAACAGGATGACAAAGGTGCTGCCACGATGAGCGTGTATGTAGGGGGCTGATTGCCTGAACCAGTCTACATGGGTACTATTTTTATTAATTTTATCCACCTTGTAGTCTCAGTACTTCTTTCGTAACAACATACATTGTAATATACCGGATTCTGTTTTCTATTCAATCGGTAAATAATTACCGCATCGAGTATTAATCAATAGTCGGTTTTCGAGTATTTAGTAAGCATTATAGAAGGTTAGTCACATGGCGAATGATAAAACACGTAAATTTTCATCACTCATTGTTGATGGTGTAGCGCAGGCGCCAAGCCGTGCGATGTTACATGCCGTCGGTTTCGATGACAGCGATTTTAAAAAACCACAGGTGGGCATCGCTTCGACCTGGAGTATGGTGACTCCCTGTAATATGCACATTAATAAACTGGCTGATGATGCTGCACGCGGTGCGAACAAGGCGGGCGGTAAAAGTATCATCTTCAATACTATTACGGTATCTGATGGTATCTCTATGGGCACGCCAGGTATGCGTTACTCACTGGTCTCACGCGAGGTCATCGCCGATTCCATCGAGACGGTAACGGGTGCACAGGGTTTTGATGGCGTGGTTGCCATCGGCGGCTGTGACAAGAATATGCCGGGATG
>JBFFVI010000225.1:0-3778 GCA_041570895.1 Gammaproteobacteria bacterium | reverse complement strand
GGGATATTTCAGGTTGCTTACGTACATCCCAGAGATGTCAAAATTGGTGGAAGTGATAATACTTTAATGCTCGTATTATTATCCTTGTTTTCCATTTTATGTAATGCTGGCTTTAAATCAATATAAATATCGAAAATATAACAGCTGCTAGTCGATATAGTCTCTGTTGTCAGATCAGTTGAATGTCACGCATGGAGGCGGTGATACGTTCTGAGAGTTCGTCAATACGTTGATTTAAATCGCTATGTTCGGTTGTTAGTGACTGGCTGTGCAGAACCTCATGACTCATGTTCAGCGCTGCCATGATAGCGATACGCTCTGTGCCGATCACTGAGCCCTGTTGTTTGATTTCCTGAAGTTTATTGTTAAGCAGGTCAGCGGAGGCTATTAGATTGTCTCTTTCCTCCTGTGGACACGCTATACGGTATTCCTTGCCCATAATCATTATGGTTAAGGGTTCATTTTTACTCACTTGGGGCAACCTCTATCGAAGAACGGTATCACGAAAGTATCTATCAGACTTTTTCCATAGAGCGTAAACGGGTAATCATGGATTCAACCTGTACGCGTACTTTTTCTTTTTGTTCTATCAGTGTTGAACGTTCAGAACTGAGGCTTTGAAGTTGAGCACGCAGCTCTTTGTTGTCATCACCCAGTCGCTGGCAGAGATCAAGCAGTTCACCTACTTGCTCCTCGAGTTTGTTTATTCTTGTTATTGTGTCAGTCATGCTGCTAATAGTAGGACGAGAAAGGCCTTTGGTCAATTACAATAGGCAATTTAACTAAAAATGTATCGGTCACTGCTTACTTATCAGGGGAATTTATCGACGGATTGATTTAAACTGGCTTTTTCGTTTTGAATACTTATTGCTGATGCCGAATTATCCAGATATTGCACAATTAGAAGGTTTGTTATTTGACATGGACGCGGCACTGGGAGCCACCGAGTCACACGGCGCGCTGTGTGGCATGTTATGCGCGCAGGGCTCGACAGAAGCATCACAGTGGATGTTACACGTGCTTGGCGAACATGCTGAAACCAGTAAGCAATTACAGGCGGCCGGTAAATTATTGCTACAGGTTCACCAGCTGGCAGTTGAGCAGATGAATGATAACGATATCGAGTTTGAATTGATGCTACCAGATGATGATGAGCCGCTGGAGTCGCGCGTGGAAGCCCTGGGGACGTGGTGTCAGGGGTTTGTCTATGGCCTGAGTCTTGGCGGCATCACCGAGGATAGCGAGTTGCCTGAAGACAGCAAGGAGTTGATCAAGGATATTTTAGAGATCTCTCGTGCAGGCTATATCGCTGACGATGAAGCCGAAGCCGAGTTGAATGCCAGTATGGATGATGCCGATGAAGAAGATGAAGTTGCTTTTATGGAAGTATGTGAATATGTACGTATCGGCATCATGTTTATTTATGAGGAGCTGCAGCCGTTACAGTCCTCACAGACCGTGCATTAAGCGTTTATTCCCAATCCAAAAACGATAAGAGAAGAAGCTTGAATAAAAAAGTATATCTAAGACGCCGTAAGCAGTTAATGCGCATGATGCATGAAAATTCAGTCGCGATATTACCCGCTGCGCCGACATTGATCCGTAACCGCGATGTGGAACATGGTTTCCGTCAGGATAGCGACTTTACCTATCTGAGTGGGTTTAATGAGCCAGACTCGGTGATCGTGTTAATCCCGAATCGTAAACAGGGTGAGTTTATTCTGTTTTGCCGTGATCGTGATCCGCTGAAGGAAACCTGGGATGGGCGCCGTTATGGCACGGAAGGTGCGATCGAGCATTTTGATGCAGATGATGCTTATCCGATCGATGATCTCGAAGATATACTGCCTGGCCTGATGGAAGATCGAGAGAGTGTATATTACAGCATAGGGCTAAATCCTGAATTTGATAAACACATCCTCAAGTGTGTCAATGATCTGCGTACCCAGTCGCGTCGTGGTGCGCGTGCGCCTTATGAATTTGTCTCGCTGGAATATCTGTTGCACGATATGCGCCTGTATAAATCACGAGAAGAACTTGCCCTGATGCGCAAAGCTGCAAAAATTTCGGTCCAGGCGCACATCAAGGCAATGCAGGTATGTCAACCGGGCATGCATGAATATGAGCTAGAGGCTGAGTTCCTCTGTGGTTTTAAACGTAACGGTGCCGGCTGGGCCTATACCTCCATCGTAGGTGGCGGTGAAAACGGCTGTATCCTGCATTACACAGAAAATAACGCGGTGCTCAAGGATAAAGATCTGGTATTGATCGATGCGGGTGCTGAGTATCAGGGTTATGCTGCCGATATAACGCGAACGTTTCCGGTTAATGGTAAATACACGGTGCCGCAGCAGGAAATTTATGAGGTGGTTTTAAAGGCACAGGAAGCCGCCTTTGCCAAGGTTAAACCAGGCAACCACTGGAACGATCCGCATGATGCTGCAGTCAGAGCATTAACTAAGGGGATGGTCGAAATCGGTTTGTTGAAAGGCAAGCCTGCGCAGCTGATCAAAGATGGCAGTTACATGAAATACTACATGCACCGTACCGGCCACTGGTTAGGCATGGATGTGCATGATGTCGGTGATTATAAAGTTGATGATAACTGGCGATTACTGGAACCGGGTATGGTGCTGACGGTGGAACCAGGTCTGTATATACCCGCTGGCAGCCGTGGTGCTAAACGCTGGTGGGATATCGGTGTACGCATCGAAGATGACCTGGCGGTGACCAAGGATGGTTTTGAATTGCTGACCAAAGGCTTGCCGAGAACCGTCGAAGAAATTGAAGCGGTGATGGCTTCTTGAAAAAATATTCAGCGCCTCTGCGGTGAAAATGTTTTACTTTAAATTGATATTTATATGCCAGACGACGTAACAGAAAATCATTTTGATCTGATCATCATCGGCGGTGGCCTTGCTGGTGCCAGTCTCGCCTGTGCATTAAAAGATGTTCAACTGAGTCCGGCATTAAAAATCGCAGTGGTCGAAGCTCATCCGCTTAATACAGAATCGCAGCCGAGTTATGACGACCGCACGGTTGCGATTTCCTATGGCAGTCGCTGTATCCTGGACAGCATGGGGCTGTGGCCTTCACTAGCGCCACTTGCTGAAGCTATCGAGACTATTCACATTTCAGACCGGGGTCATTTTGGTGTTACCCGTTTGACCAAAGAGCAGGAGGGTGTCGAGGCGCTGGGTTATGTGCTGGAAAACCGCAGTATCGGACAGCAGTTATATACTGCCCTGTTCGATGAAAATAGTGATGTTCAGAAAAACACGCTGGCATCGAATATCAGCCTGTTCTGCCCGGCAGAATTAACCGCATTAAAACAGGACGATCAGCAGGTATCGATCGATCTCCGTATCGATGGTGTAATAAAATCAATCACGGGAAAATTGCTGGTCGCTGCTGACGGCAATAATTCACAGGTATTGCAGCTGCTAAATATCGGCAGCAGTAGAAAGAGTTATGACCAGGTCGCCTTGATCACCAATGTCACACCGGGAAAAAAACATAATAACGTCGCCTATGAGCGATTTACCGACTCCGGCCCGCTAGCTTTTTTACCGATGACTGACAATCGCTGCTCGGTGGTGTGGACCTTAAGTCAGGAACAGGCAGAGTACCTGTATGCGCTGGATGAAGCCGATTTTCTGCGGCAGTTGCAGCAGCGTTTCGGTTACCGCCTGGGGCAGATTAAAAAAGTGGGTAAGCGGCATATCTACCCTTTGTTCCTGCAGTCGGCTTCACAGATGGTGCATGGCCGTGTTGCTGT
>JBFFVI010000224.1:0-3782 GCA_041570895.1 Gammaproteobacteria bacterium | reverse complement strand
TAGCTTTTTAGAATCAGTTGTTGTGCTCAAAGGTTGCCAATTATAACCATCAAGATAGACGTTGGTATTCTGCCACAACATATTGACTACCGGACTGAAGCCCATTTCATGTAACGGTATATCCGACTGGTCTAGCAGCAAGGCACCATAATGCATCGACCAGCAGCCGAACACAATGGAGCTGACATGAGGCTGGTGTACTATATCAAGGTCTCCGCAGTCTATTGCATCCTGCACGATGCTGTGTGCAATTTTAGTAATTTTTTGTTCTAGCGATTCCATTTCTGCAAGTTTTTCTTTACTCACTTTTTCTCGAACCGCATTATTTTTCACTGTTTGAATATTTTGAGAATCCATCGGGTGTAACTGGTGATATAAGGAGTAACCAACACCGATGGCCAGGTATCTCTCTCGAGGATTTCCCTCGAACTGGTAAGCTCGTTCAAAAACCTCAATAAGGTTTGTTATGCAGCGGCAGCAGAGAGAACAGACCAGATCTTCCTTGCTGGCAAAATGATTATAAATGGTGCCCTTTGAGTATTCGACTGTTTCAGCGACACGATCCATGGTCAGGTGGTTATAACCGTGCTGATGCAGAATGTTTTGCGCTGTATCAAGAATAAGTTTTTCACGCTCGGCTAATTCACGTTGTTTGCGAGTCGGCGTGCGCATTGAGTCAATCATTTTGGGTGGAGGGTATTGCATGTCGCAATAATATGACGAACCGTCAAAAAATGTCAATAAGTTTATAAATTGGACGACTGTCTAGGTGCCTGGCTGTTTGGTTTGACCGTATCTAAAGCGCCTGATGTTGTAAGTAGTAAGCTGATATTGCTGGCAAGTAATTGATATCCTTCGGCATTAGGGTGTATGTGATCGGATTTTAAAGCGTTTTTGCTTAATATATCGACCAGGATATCGTTAGCGATTGGAAGGTGATTTTCCTCCGCTAATTCCTGGTAGATGGGCGATGGATTTAAGAAGAGGCTGAACTCCGGCACTGCTACTAATACCACCTGGCTGTTGTTCTGCCTGGCCAGATCGATCATTTTCTGAAGATTGATCTTGGTTTGATGTATATTTAGTTTACGTAAAATATCATTTGCTCCATGACAGATTATGATGAGACCGGGCTGATGATTTTCGATCAATGCCGATAAACGAGATAGCCCTTTTTCACTAATTTCACCCGGTACGCCGGCATTGATTACCTTACGCTGGATCATTGCTGAGAGCACAGCTGGATAAGCATTATCACGACTTGTACCCGTGCCATACGTTAAACTATCGCCAAAAGCGAGTATGCTTGCATTGGCATTGAGTGGCTGTAGTTTGGCATCTTCGCTACAGGCATTTAAAAACACAAAAATAAAGCCGATGAAGAATACAGTGGTTATTTTTTTTCTCATCAACACATAGATCAGGTTACTAAAAGATGTTTCATGGATAAATTGTTTATTGATAAAGAGTATCCTTTTGCAAAAGTTTATCAACCATTAAATGTCTCAGCACGATTGAAAAAGTACGTTGATGACTTTATCGTAGAGGAATATATCCCGATTGACTTTAGTGGTGACGGTGAACATTGCTGGGTATACATAAAAAAAAGTGCTTGTAATACTGACTGGGTAGCGCAACAGCTGGCAGAATATTGTGGTGTAAAAAAAATAGCTGTTGCTTATGCGGGTTTAAAAGATCGCCAGGCGGTAACATCACAATGGTTTAGTGTGCAATTGCCCGGAAAACCAACACCTGACTGGGCTGTGTTTGAAGCTAATTTTTCAGCCGATGATAGTGTTGAAAAAATACAGGTATTACAGAGTTTTCGACATAATAGAAAGCTGCAACGCGGTGCGCTCAAAAGTAATACTTTCAAGATAAGGCTACGAGACTTAAGTGATACAAGTGATGCAATGTTTGAATTATTGCAGCAACGTTGTCTGTTGATTGCGCAACATGGTGTGGCGAACTACTTTGGCTCGCAACGCTTTGGCAGAAACTATAATAATCTTGACCAGGCAGCGAAACTTTTCTCAAGACCCAGGTTTAAAATTGCAAAGCACAAACGCGGTATTTATCTGTCGGCGGCTCGTTCATGGTTATTCAATTGTATTTTATCGGAGCGTATCGACCGACATGTCTGGGATAAGAGATTGCCGGGTGATGCCTTTATGCTCGATGGCAGGTCCGCCTGCTTCAAAGATGATGAGACTGAGGATCTAAAACAACGACTTGAGCTTAACGAGATTCACCCGACGGCGCCTTTATGGGGGGAGGGTGAGGATATGGTTACATCGCAAGCAGCAGAGCTTGAAGCGCATGTAATCAACCAGTTTCCAGTCTTTCGAGATGGTTTAATAGCTGCCAGAATACAGTCTCATCGGCGAGCATGCCGCGTTATCCCTGGGCAACTTGAGGCTGGCCGTCTGCAGGATGATTTTGTGGTTTCTTTTAGTCTGCCCGCCGGCAGCTACGCCACGGTTGTTCTGGCAGAGATTTTTTCTCAATTGATCGAATCTGTGTGAGCAATTAATGTGCAGAAATATGCTACTATTAATGACATAATATTTCTAATAAAATTATAATAAAAACAAAGTGATTTGGCCGTGTGTAGATGTGTTGTATAAGCGTCTTATATTGGGTCTTATATTGGTCAGTATAGAACCTCAGGTTTAAGTTATGAATCCCAACTATCTAGATTTTGAACAACCCATTGCTGAACTCGAAGCTAAGATTGAAGAACTCCGATTTGTCGGCGATGACTCTGAGATCAACATCGGCGATGAGATAAGTAAGCTTGAAGAAAAGTCACGCTCGCTGACGAAAACCATCTTCGGCAAACTCGATTCCTGGCAGACCTCAAAAGTAGCGCGTCATCCGATGCGGCCTTATACCCTGGATTATATGGATCGTATTTTTACCGACTTCCAGGAACTGCACGGCGACCGTGCTTTCGCAGATGATGCAGCGATGATAGGCGGACTGGCAAGGTTAGATGGTATGCCTGTGATGGTCATTGGGCACCAGAAAGGCCGTGATACCAAGGAAAATATTCTTCGCAATTTTGGCATGCCCGGACCGGAAGGTTATCGAAAAGCATTACGTCTGATGAAACTGGCTGAGCGCTTCCGTATTCCGGTGATAACCTTTATCGATACACCTGGTGCGTATCCCGGTATTGGTGCAGAAGAGCGTAATCAGTCTGAGGCTATTGCAAAAAACCTGTTTGAGATGGCTCAGCTACAGACCCCCATCGTCTGCACGGTGATCGGTGAAGGTGGTTCAGGCGGCGCACTGGCTATCGGTGTCGGCGACCGTGTCATGATGCTGGAATACAGTACTTATTCAGTTATCTCACCTGAGGGTTGTGCCAGTATCTTATGGAAGAGCGCAGATAAGGCGTCTGATGCCGCAGAGGCTATGGGTATTACTGCTAAAAAACTCAAAGATGCCGGTTTGATCGACCAGATTATTCGTGAGCCACTGGGTAGTGCGCACCGTGACGTTGATGAAACTGCGAGAAATATTAAACAGGCATTGATCGACAGCCTGGAAAAATTTGAAAAGATGGGTCTGGAGCAGCTGCTTGATGAGCGTTATAAACGTTTGACTTCATACGGCGAGTTCCTCGAAGAATCTACAGCCTAAGGCGTTTTTGTTAGTACTATAGTCATGTCCTTTGTTAAACGGTTCCAGAAATCTGTGGAATCGTTGCACTCACTTCCTGAAGATGCAAGTTATGTGGTCGCCTACAGCGGCGGCCTTGACTCGCATGTTTTATT
>JBFFVI010000223.1:0-3790 GCA_041570895.1 Gammaproteobacteria bacterium | reverse complement strand
TTCTGTTACCATGCACAGCCAGAAACATGGCGATATTGCTGGCATCGCAAACCTTGGTCACCGGCCGACGGTAAACGGTAAACGCACTCAACTGGAAGTCCATCTATTCGATTTTGATCAATCGCTCTATGGTGAACATGTCTGCGTTTCCTTCCAGCATAAGATTCGCGATGAGAAAAAATTCGAATCGTTTGATAATTTAAAGCAACAGATACAAATTGACTGTAAAAAGGCTAGAGAATTATTAGCCAACCGCTAATCCATTTAGAAAAACCATGACCGATTACAAAGCCACCTTAAATTTACCCGATACTGATTTCCCGATGCGAGGCAATCTGGCCAACCGTGAACCGGAAATGCTTAAACAATGGCAGGACTCCGGCCTGTATCAAAAAATTCGTCAAGTCTCTGATGGTCGCCCTACTTTTGTTTTACATGATGGCCCGCCATATGCCAATGGCGATATCCACATCGGTCATGCCGTTAATAAAATCTTGAAAGATATCATCGTCAAAAGTCACACCATCGACGGCTACGACGCACGTTACGTACCGGGATGGGATTGCCATGGTCTACCGATCGAATTGATGGTGGAGAAAAAAGTAGGCAAAGCCGGCAACAAGGTTGATGCCAAAACGTTTCGAGAAAAATGCCGCGAATATGCTGCCAGACAGGTCGATGGTCAGCGCACCGACTTCATCCGTTTAGGCGTCCTGGGTGACTGGCAGAAACCCTACCTCACCATGGACTACGAGTTCGAAGCCAACATCGTTCGCAGCCTGGGGAAAATCATTGATAAGGGCCACCTGCACCAGGGCAGCAAACCGGTTCACTGGTGTCTGGACTGTGGTTCGGCGCTGGCCGAAGCCGAAGTAGAATACCAGGACAAAGAATCACCGGCTATCGATGTGATGTTCACTGCAGTCAATAACAGTGATTTTGAAAAAGCCTTCAACTGCACAGATGGTGAAGGTGATATCGCGGCCGTTATCTGGACCACCACGCCGTGGACCCTGCCTGCCAACCAGGCCGTCGCACTTCATCCTGAATTCAACTACGAGCTGATACAGGTAGAAACGCCACACGGTCCGGCACGCCTGATCCTGGAAAACTCACTGGCCGATGCTGCGCTTAAACGCTATGGCTTTGAAAACAGTCAGAGACTGGCCAGCTGCCCGGGCAACGCACTGGAAAATTTACTGGTCAAACATCCGCTATACGATAAACAGGTTCCCGTTATTCTGGGCGACCACGTTACCACCGAAACTGGTACTGGCGCCGTGCATACTGCCCCGGGTCATGGTCAGGATGACTTTGTCGTCGGCAACCGTTACGGGCTGGAAGTCTATAACCCGGTCGGCGGTAATGGCGTCTTCTTAGCCGACACCCCGTTATTTGCCGGCAAACACGTCAACAAAGTTAATCCCGAGATCATCGAACTATTAGAGCAGCATCATGTTTTACTCAAACATGAAAAGATGCAGCACAGTTATCCCTGTTGCTGGCGCCATAAAACACCGATCATCTTCCGCGCCACACCACAGTGGTTCATCAGCATGGAGCAGGCAGGGTTGCGTGAGCTCGCTAACAAAGCCATCAAAGAAACCACCTGGTTACCCGACTGGGGCCAGGCGCGTATCGAGAGCATGGTCAACAATCGACCGGACTGGTGCATCTCCAGACAACGCACCTGGGGTGTACCGATCACTCTGTTCGTTCATAAAGAGAGCGGCGAATTACATCCGGACACGCAGAACCTGATCGAACAGGTCGCGCAAAAGATCGAACAGCAGGGCATCGAAGCCTGGTTCTCTCTGGATGCCAGTGAATTACTGGGCAGCGATGCCGAGCTGTACGACAAAACCAGCGATACCTTAGATGTCTGGTTCGACTCCGGTGTGACTCACGCCTGCGTGCTAAATCATCGAGACAAGTTAACCTTCCCGGCCGATCTCTATCTCGAAGGCTCCGATCAGCATCGCGGCTGGTTCCAGTCATCCCTGTTAACATCGACAGCAATGAATGGAGTAGCGCCATATAAAAAAGTACTCACCCACGGTTTCACGGTTGATGCTCATGGCAAAAAGATGTCGAAGTCATTAGGCAATGTTGTCTCGCCACAAAAGATTGTCGGCACCTTAGGCGCAGACATATTGCGCTTATGGGTTGCCAGCAGTGATTACAGCAATGAGATGACCGTGTCTGATGAGATATTAAAACGCAGCGCAGATTCTTACCGACGCATCAGAAATACCGCGCGTTTCTTACTGGCCAATTTAAATGGTTTTGATCCTGTGACTGACAAACTCGAGCACGGCGAATTACTTTCGCTAGATCGCTGGGCTGTTGCGAAAACGCTGGAGTTACAGGACGACATCATCGCTGCTTACAAA
This sequence comes from Gammaproteobacteria bacterium, assembly GCA_041570895.1. Taxonomy (GTDB): domain Bacteria; phylum Pseudomonadota; class Gammaproteobacteria; order SZUA-229; family SZUA-229. The sequence continues at coordinate 1,397 of JBFFVI010000223.1, read as the reverse complement.
GAATTCAACTTCCATCTGATTCATCACAAACTGCAGCACTTCTGCACTATCGACCTGGGTGGCTTTTACCTCGACATCATCAAAGATCGTCAGTACACCACACAGAGCAACAGTATCGCACGTCGCTCCGCACAGACGGCGCTGTATCATATCGTCGAAGCCATGTGCCGCTGGATGGCACCGATATTGAGCTTTACCGCCGATGAATTATGGAAAGCCATTCCGGGTGAGCGCAGTGAATCGGTGTTACTGGAAAACTGGTACTCTGAACTGTCAGCATTAGCTGGCGATGAAACAATGGACATGGGCTTCTGGCAAAAAATTCTCGAAGTGCGTTCAGCGGTAAGCAAAGAACTCGAAGCCTTACGCTCAGATAAGACCATCGGTTCATCACTCGATGCCGAAGTAACGCTGTACGTCGACAGCGAACTGCAGACTATTCTCGCTAAATTAAAAGAAGAATTACGTTTTGTACTGATCACCTCTGAAGCCAGCATACGTGATTTTTCTGAGGCAGAGAGTGATTGCGTAGCAGCACAGCTGAGCAGCGGCGAAACCATCAAGATAAAAGCCTCAGCTTCGAGCGCAGAAAAATGTGTTCGCTGCTGGCACCATCGAAAAGATGTTGGCAGCAATGATGAACACCCGGAACTCTGCGGCCGCTGTGTTGATAATGTATCCGGCGATGGTGAACAACGCCAGTTCGCTTAATATCCACTCAGATATTGATATTATGAAATGGTTATGGCTTTCACTGTTGACCGTCGCTCTTGATCAGCTAACCAAGGTAATTGCTGAGGCTGAACTGTTACTACATAAACCGGTAGCCGTGTTCCCTGGGTTTAATCTTACCTTGATGTATAACAAAGGTGCCGCTTTCAGCTTTTTGAGTGACGCCGGCGGCTGGCAAAGAATTCTTTTTGTTACTCTGTCCACGGTCATCAGTATTTTCCTTTTTTTCTGGTTGAAGCAGATTACGCGAGATCCTGAGCAGCGACACAACCACCTGTTACAGATCGCCATCGCCTTCATCCTGGGCGGCGCTATCGGAAACCTGATTGACCGTGCAGCAACCGGTGCAGTAGTCGACTTTATCCAGGTTTATTACTCCACGTATTATTTCCCGGCATTTAATATTGCAGATTCGGCCATTACCTTAGGCGCCGGCCTGTTGATTCTGGATATGTTGCTTGAAAGCAGACGTAATAAAACTTTGCAAAAGCACTGAAATCATTGCCGATGATTTTCAGCATACGCTCCATCCATGGAGATAAAAATTATGAACGATGAAATAAACATGCACAGCCTGGTCTTGATGCACTACAGTATCGCATTAACTAATGGCAGTATTATTGAAAGCAGTTTTGATGAGGAACCGGTCGAGATCAGCATGGGCC
>JBFFVI010000222.1:0-3805 GCA_041570895.1 Gammaproteobacteria bacterium | reverse complement strand
ATCTGCCAGCGTGACTTTGTTTATCTACCGTTATTAAAAATCAATCCTGAGATAGAGATACCCGCTAAAGGTCTGCTACACGATATCGTTCAGGCCGCTGGAATACAGGCAGAAAACACATTGAACACTGATTATGATTGTCAGTTTGCAGGAAATATCGAATGAACTCTCAGTTTGAGCAACAGGAGTTAGTCGCGAAAGAAACATCAAACATCCCGGGGTATATCGTGGTGGAAGGGCCGATCGGTGTCGGTAAAACAACCCTGGCGAATAAGCTGGCGAAATCTTTTGGCAGCGACCTGCTGCTTGAAGGCGCCGATGAAAATCCGTTCCTGGAAAAGTTTTATGATGATCCGAAAGCTGCTGCACTGCCTACACAGCTGTTTTTTTTATTGCAACGAGCACGTCAATTAAAAGCGATGAAACAGGAAGATATGTTTAACCCTGTCCGCGTAGCTGATTTTTTGATCGAGAAGGACCGGCTGTTCGCCGAGCTGACTTTAGATGCCGATGAACTTGATCTGTATGAACAGGTTTATGCCAGTTTAACCATTGATATTCCACGACCAGATCTCGTGGTTTATCTGCAGGCTCCGGTAGAAGTTCTGTTGGAACGTATTCAGAAGCGTGGTTTAAAACATGAACGGTTTATCGAGGCGGCCTATCTGCAACGCCTGTGTGATTCTTATATCCAGTTTTTTTATCAGTACAATAATGCACCATTATTAATCGTTAACGCAGCGGATATTGACTTTGCTAATAATGACGCAGACTATCAGTTATTGCATCAGCAGATAACTGAAGTGCAATCTGGGCGACACTATTTTAATCCGACACAAGTTGCGCTTTAGTTGCAATGAATAACCAGTGCGAAGAAGCGAGTAAGTAATGAGTACACAAACGGATATCAGAAAAAAAGTCACCGTACGGCGTTTGACCGAGATGAAGCAGGCAAAAGAAAAAATTGCCTGCCTGACAGCCTATGATGCAAGTTTTGCGCAGTTGCTGGAAAAGACGGGAGTTGATGTCGTACTTGTTGGTGACTCTTTAGGTATGGTTATCCAGGGTGAAGAAACCACCTTACCGGTTTCGGTTGAGGATATGTTATACCACACGCAGTGTGTTGCCAGAGGGCTAAGCAATGCCTTATTGGTGACCGATATGCCGTTTTTAAGTTTTACCTCTGAGCAGGAAGCCGTGCTGAACGCTGGCCTGTTTATGAAACAGGGCGGTGCGCATATGGTCAAGCTTGAGGGTGGCGTCGATCAGGCGGAGACAGTTTCCGCCTTAAATAAAAATGGCATTCCTGTGTGTGCCCATCTGGGTCTGCAACCACAATATGTGCATAAGATCGGTGGTTACCTGGTACAGGGAAGAGAGCCGTCTGCCGCGGATAAAATGCTCGAGGATGCTCTGGTGTTACAAAAGGCAGGTGCTGATCTCATGTTGCTCGAATGTGTGCCAGAGCTTTTGGCCAATAAGATCACCCAGGCCTTAGATATACCTGTCATCGGCATCGGCGCCGGTGCAAAGTGTGATGGTCAGATTCTAGTCCTCTACGACATCCTTGATATCAGCCTTGGACTTCGTCCTAAATTCAGTAAGAACTTCATGGCTTCTGCAGACAGTATCGAAGAGGCTATTCAGCATTATGTGTCTGCGGTAAAAGAAGTTGAGTTTCCTGCTGCTGAACATGTCTTCGGTTAATATCTGTATCCTTTATCATGTCGATGATCGTTTGCAAAAACATTGAGCAATTACGTGCGCGTATAAGCGAATGGCGTAACAATAAAGAAAGCATTGCTTTCGTACCTACCATGGGTAATCTGCATGCGGGTCATCTATCACTGGTCGAGCTCGCACAAAAAAAAGCAGCACATGTAGTAGTCAGTATTTATGTCAATCCATTACAGTTTTCACCGGATGAAGATTTTTTAAGTTATCCGCGCACATTGGACGAGGATTTAAAAAAACTCGAAACCAGCGGCGTCGATATGGTGTTTATCCCGGATACTTCGATGATCTATCCCCGCGGTGAAACACGGAGTAGTTTTGTTGAGGTGCCGGTTTTATCCAGTATCATTGAAGGCGAGTTTCGTCCCGGTTTCTTTAAAGGCGTTGCTACGGTCGTGCTGAAGCTATTCAACATGGTGCAGCCAGATTATGCTGTTTTTGGTGAGAAAGACTTTCAGCAGTTACTCATTATCAGGCAGATGGTTAGCGACCTGAATCTACCCGTAGAAATCGTTGCCGGCGAGATAAAACGGGAACCTGATGGCCTGGCCATGAGCTCTCGCAATAACTATCTAAATGCACCCGATAGAGAGAAAAGTTGTTTACTGTCGCGGGCACTGATGGACTGCCGTCGACAGATAGAGCAGGGTATCAGTATTGAACAGGCTGAAAATAACTGTGTCGATAGACTGGAAAACCATGGTTTTTCAGTGGATTATGTTACTGTCAGGGAAACTATTGGGCTACAAAGGGTGTCAAATTTGGTAATTACAGGTAAAAATGAATTAATTATCCTGGCTGCTGCCAAAATTGGTGATACTCGCTTAATTGATAATATGAAATTTGTGCTCTCAGATGAAGCGTGAAAAGTGAACAGGACTTGATGCAATACCGCGTATAAACGATAATACACGGATTCATGGCCGATTTAGCACCTTTGACCAGCCATTACCGATAACCTGATTAGATATTTATGGAAATTACACTTTTAAAATCAAAACTTCACCAGGCAACCGTCACCCTGACAGAACTGGAATACGAAGGTTCATGTGCGATAGATGCCGATCTGCTGTCGGCTGCCGGAATTAATGAGTACGAACAGATTCATATTTATAATCTAAATAATGGTAATCGCTTCACTACCTACGCTATTCAGGCAGAAGCTGGCAGCGGTGTGATTTCGGTAAATGGCGCCGCAGCACATAAAGCCAACAAAGGTGACCGTGTCATCATCTGCTGTTACGCCAGATTATTACCGCATGAAGTGGCAAACTTTAAACCGACACTGGTTTATCTTGATGGCGCGAATCAGATTATGCGTACCTCAAATCAGATCCCTGTTCAGGCAGCTTAGAGCTCTTAACGTAGAGTCATCGATTTATTCTGACTGCTGTTGTTTTAACTCTTTCAGCGTCGCTTCATTATTACAAAATTCGATGTTAGAGACATCGAGATCTGTTGTCGCCAGTTTTTCATCACACTCGTCGGTATTTTTGCAGTCCGAACATTGACTCATCTGCTGATGGATATCCTTAACCTTGGTCTGATAGATATATTCGGTCTTGTTGATGCCCAGTGCAGTAAGCATATTGCTCAGACGTAAGCGGTTAAATTCCTGCTCGAGTGAATGGTGAAACTTTCTGCCATTGATCAGGTTTTTCGAAATGGTATAAAACAGGCGTAGCAAAAAACCTGTTATTAAAAGCACAAGTGCGCCACCCACAATCATCGTCATTGTATCCATCGCGATATGGTAACAATGGTCGAAATAAATCTATTGATTTATATCATGAAGCGGTGAGTTTGAATTAAATTGTATAAACAGTCTTTAGCCGATGTTTGCAGGTTTCGATAGACGGGTGCGAATGCTTTCGCACCCCTGCAGTTTAAGCGTTAACCTGTATTGTGCATACCCGCTGCGATCGCGTTAATGCTGCGCAATAAGGGGTTTAACCATTTTGCGCGTTCTTCATCACTGAGTGATTCATCACGGTAACGTTTTAACAGTTTGACCTATATGTGGTTGAGTGGGTCAAGGTACGGATCCCTGCGCATGAGTGACAGTGCGAGT
>JBFFVI010000221.1:0-3818 GCA_041570895.1 Gammaproteobacteria bacterium | reverse complement strand
TGTGATTCTGCTGCAACCGGACTCGGATTATTTCCGCTACTTTAAAGATCCGTCTGGCAAGAAAAAGTAACTGATGTGGGACAGTATTCTTCCTGCACTTGCGCTGGTGCTGGTGATAGAGGGCATATTGCCTTTCTTAAGCCCAAAAAGCTGGCGCGAGGCAATGTCTCAGGCGGCTCAGTTACCTGACAATATTTTGAGAATTCTCGGATTTGTAAGCATGATGGTAGGCGTCATCATCCTTTATTTTGTTCGATAAAAATAATATGACAACGAAAAAACACTGGATTTTGCCGGAAGGTATCGAAGAAGTTCTGCCAGAACAAGCAGCGAGATTCGAAGCGATGCGTCGTTTATTGCTCGATCTGTATGCCACCTGGGGTTATGAACTGGTGATGCCGCCGACCATCGATTTTATTGAATCTTTGCTTACCGGGACCGGACACGACCTCGATCTGCAAACATTCAAGCTGGTCGATCAGATGTCAGGCAGAACTTTAGGTCTGCGAGCCGATATGACGCCGCAGGTCGCACGTATGGACGCTCACCAGTTACAACGAGATGTGCCTACACGTCTGTGTTATATCGGTACCGTTTTACGCACACGTCCGGAGAGCATCGGTGACAGCCGTAGTCCCCTGCAGGTTGGTGCCGAGCTCTACGGTCATGCCGGCATTGAGTCAGAAGTTGAAATCATCGGTTTAATGTTAGAAACATTTTCTGCGCTGGATGTTGATGACATCTATATGGATCTGGGCAATGTCGATATATATCGAGGTTTAGCTAATCAAGCCGGCTTATCGCAAGAAGATGAAAGTCAGCTATTCGACATGTTGCAGCGTAAAGCTGTTACTGAAATAAATACGCTGTTAGATACATTAAATATCAGCGATAGTATGAAAACCATGCTCGCAGGACTGCCTTCATTAAATGGCGGTAAAGAGGTTTTCACAAAAGCGCGTGCGTTATTAACTGATGCTGATACGTCTGTTAAAGATGCTGTCGATTATCTAGAAAAAACGGCTGAGCTCATGTTGCAACGATTTGCTGATAAATTAACAGAATCGAAAGTACATTTTGATCTATCAGAGCTGCAAGGATATCACTATAAAACCGGTGTCGTGTTTGCGGCATTTGTTCCTCAGCTAGGACAGGCGATCGCACGCGGTGGACGTTATGATGATATCGGTAGAGTTTTCGGCCGCGCCAGGGCGGCAACAGGTTTTAGTACTGATCTGAAAATTTTAAATCAACTGTCTGGCAAGCAGTTTACTCTGCCTGAAAGAATATTTGCACCGATAGGTGTGGATCAAAATAAAGTTGCAACATTACGAGCTGACGGAAATATTGTAATAGAGCAGCTGCCTGGGCAAGAAACAGATGCAGAGGCGATGGGCTGTAGCAAAACACTTTGTCTGCTTGATGGGCAGTGGCAAGTAAAAGACTAAAACTGTCATCCTGAGCGCAGCCGAAGGATCTTATGCGGCTGGCTCAAGATCCTTCGCTATTGTTCAGGATGACAAAAGTTGTAAGTGACGTATTTCAAGAATTTTAATTTTATAAGTATAAGGTTTAACCATGTCAAAAAATGTAGTCGTACTCGGAAGCCAATGGGGTGATGAGGGTAAAGGCAAAATTGTTGATCTATTAACAGATCGTGCTGCTGCCGTCGTTCGTTTCCAGGGCGGGCATAACGCCGGCCATACTCTGGTTATCGGCGATGAAAAAACAGTTTTACATTTAATTCCATCTGGCATATTACGTGATAACGTGATGTGTTTGATCGGTAACGGCGTGGTGTTATCACCTGATGCCTTATTTAAAGAACTGGGTGAGCTGGAAGCACGTGGCATACCAGCCAGTGAACGTATCGGAATATCAGAAGCCTGCCCGTTAATCCTGCCGTATCACATCGCGCTTGATCAGGCGCGTGAGATAGCACGTGGTAAAGAGGCTATTGGCACGACTGGCCGCGGTATCGGTCCATGTTATGAAGATAAAGTCTCTCGTCGTGGTATTCGTCTCGCTGATCTGAAAAATCTGGAAAAATTCAAAGAAAAACTTGCCGGTGTTATGGAATATCATAACTTTGCACTGAAACACTACTTCAAGCAGGATGAAGTGGATTATCAGACAGTGCTGGACGGCGTGTTATCTTACCGTGACAAACTGTTGTCACTGATCGCTGATGTTCCCGGCATGATAGATGGCTATCGCAAAGAAGGTAAAAGCATCATGTTCGAAGGTGCTCAGGGTACCTTGCTCGATATCGATCAGGGCACGTACCCATTTGTTACTTCTTCAAATACCACCGCGGGCGGTGCATGTACCGGTAGTGGTATTGGGCCTAAAGATTTAGATTATATCCTTGGTATCACTAAGGCCTACACCACTCGTGTGGGCGCAGGTCCATTCCCGACAGAACTGTTTGACCATGATGGTGATGATCCAGATATCGGACAGCATCTGGCTACAGTGGGTCACGAGGTGGGTGCGACTACCGGCCGTGACCGCCGTTGCGGCTGGTTTGATGCAGTAGCATTACGTCGTGCCGCACAGATTAATAGTCTGACAGGTTTATGTATTACCAAGTTAGACGTACTCGACGGACTGGAAACCATAAGGATCTGTGACAGTTATAACTACCAGGGCGAAAACTTGCATATGCCGCCACTAGGGGCTGACGCCATTGAGTTATGTGAACCAGTTTATGAATCTATGCCAGGCTGGAGTGAATCAACAGTAGGCGTTAAGGACTTGAATGATCTGCCGGAAAATGCCAGAAATTATCTCAAGCGTCTGGAAGAAGCGGTTGGTGTGCCGATCGATATCGTTTCTACCGGACCGGAACGTGATGAGACAATTATTTTGAATCATCCATTTGATTAGTTTATGAATATAGATCATTGCCGCGCTTCGCTCGACAACTGCTCGACTTTGTCTCCTGAGTCGTTCTACCACTTACATCCATGTAAGCGTCCTTCGTTGCTCTACTAGCTGCATCCATGCAGGCATCGCAATGAAATTTTTTACTGTGTTGAAATAGGCTGGATATGTTTTCAATAATACTGACCAATATTGTCTGTATCAAAACTGTTGATTCGTAACGAAAAACAGCTATTATTAACCTGTGAAGATAAAACGCTACATACTGCTGAACTACATACTCATCACGCTGTTGATGTTTACGCCTATGCGCGGTGCGATGGCGATGCAGCCGGCAAACTGTGACATGGATGCGGGCATGATGAAAATCAGCACTGTCATACCAGCGTCAGAACAAAGATCTTCTGAAAAACATGCCTCGCATGATATGTCATCGATGTCGATGCATGACTCCGGTCATCAGCCATCAGACACTAATCAGCATCCATGCTGTGACGGTATGAAGACGTGTGCCGGTGATTGTGACATGGGTACGGCAGTATCTTTACTGATCCAAACCTCAAGTTACGCGCCTTTGTTTATCAGTGTTGCTGATGCAGGCAATGACTCTTCAGAACCTATCGTAAGAGAACTTATTCCGCCTTCTCGACCTCCGGCAAAAATTTCGTAATCAAATAAACAAGTCGTGTTGCATAATTTAGTAACATGAAAGTTATAAATTTTTTTACGGAGTTTGGCCATGTGTCATTCAACATCACTCGTTCATTTACGGGTAACTTCTACGCCTCATAATCGTTTATTAATGGTTTTGTTTCTATCGATGATGTTATTAGCAAATAACGTCTTCGCCTTAAATTTACAACAGGCGGAACATCTTGCAGTGCAGGCTGACCCTGCCATTGAGAAATTTAAAGCGACATCACTCTCTTATG
>JBFFVI010000220.1:0-3826 GCA_041570895.1 Gammaproteobacteria bacterium | reverse complement strand
TGATCACTACTATATTGATAAAGGTGATGAGTTAACACAGGTTATCGGCGATTGGTTGAACCGATTATAAATATCATTGTAATGGATATAGGTTATGGACAATAAAAAAAGCGCGGGCCAGTTTGAACTTTTAACTCAAAAGCGTTTTTTGCCATTTTTTATCACGCAGTTTTTTGGCGCGTTCAATGATAATGTCTTCAAAAATAGCCTGATCATATTGATAGCCTTTCAGGGTGGTGAATATATAGAAACGAGCGCAGATATATTAATAAATATAGCTGCAGCACTGTTTATTTTACCTTTCTTTTTATTTTCAGCCACAGCTGGGCAGTGGATAGACAAGTACGAAAAATCAAAATCGATAAGATTTATCAAACTACTTGAAGTGGTCATAATGTCGCTCGCCGCTTTTGCTTTCGTACAGGGTTATATCGTCATCTTGATAACACTGCTGTTTTTGATGGGTACTCAGTCGACTTTTTTTGGTCCGGCAAAGTACAGTTATATACCACAACATCTTAAAGTTACTGAGCTGATCGAAGGTAATGCGTGGGTGCAGGCGGGCACATTTGCTGCTATTTTAATCGGCACAATACTCGGCGGGTTTCTCATAGCGCAGGAACAGGGGCGGCATTATGTTGCTTACGCGATCCTTACGTTCGCGATCGCAGGTTACCTGTCAAGTCGGCACATACCGGTAACGCCATCACTCAATGAAAATTTGAAAATTAACTGGAATGTATTCAGTGAAACCTATCGTAATTTTAAATTTTTAAAAAGTAACCGTGTGGTTTTTCTCTCTATATTTGGCGTTTCATGGTTCTGGTTTTTAGGCGCGACTTATCTGGTACAGTTGCCCAACTATACAAAAACAACGCTCGGCGGCAATGAGCAGGTGGTGACTTTTTTACTGACACTGTTCACCTTAGGTATCGGTACCGGATCATTATTGTGTAACTGGTTATCGGGAAAAAAAGTCGAGATAGGGCTGGTTCCGTTTGGCTCTATCGGGCTAACCCTGTTTGGCATTGATCTGTATTTCTCGCAACCAGATATCATGCCCTCGGTTACTCTCGGGCTCAGTGATTTTTTATCTGCGGGGCATCTGCGTTTAATTATTGACGTGTTGTTGATCGGCTTTTTTGGTGGTCTTTATATCGTGCCATTAATGGCATTGGTGCAGCAGCGTTCTAATCCAGAACATATGTCGCGGGTGATCGCTGGTAATAATATTATCAATGCGTTTTTGATGGTCCTGTCTGCAATCGTAGCTATTGTTGTCTTGTCTTCCGGGTATACCATCGCACAGTTATTTTTACTGGTTGCGATACTTAACGTATTTGTCAGCATGTATATCTATTCTTTGGTACCAGAGTTTTTTATGCGGTTCATGGTTTGGCTGCTGATTCACAGTGTTTATCACGTGAGAGCAAAATTTCTGGATAATATACCCGATGAAGGGCCGGCCATACTGGTGTGCAACCACGTGAGTTTTGTTGATGCGCTGATCATCGCCGGCTGTATACGGCGACCGGTGCGTTTTGTTATGTATTACAAAATATATAATCTACCGATATTACATTTTATTTTTAAAACCGCTAAAACTATTCCAATCGCTGGCAGGTACGAGAATGAAGATTTGTTGAATAAAGCATTTGATGATATTGATGAGGCACTAGCTAATGGTGACCTGGTCTGTATCTTCCCTGAAGGAAAATTAACCGCTGATGGTGAGATGAATACCTTTAGAGACGGTGTCGAAAAAATTATTAAGCGGAGACCGGTACAAGTTATCCCGATGGCATTGCAGGGCTTGTGGGGCAGCGCCTTCAGTCGCCAACGATCGAATATCTTTTATCGTGTGTTTAAAGGTTTTAAGTCGAGTATTGGTCTGTTGGTTGGTGATATGGTTGAAGCAGATCAGGTGTCCGCTAAAATGTTGCAGCATAAGGTACAGGAACTGCATGATAGTTAAATATTAAAAAAGTTATATACCGCAGAGGCGAGGAGTTGCAGAGAAAAACTTTTATTGTTATTGGCACTTGTACTGCTAGTAATAAAAAAACTCTGAGTCTCGATAACTGCTCCTGCGTTATTCTACTTACGGGCTTCCTGCCCTAATGAGTCGTTCTACCACTTACATCCATGTAAGCGTCATGCATTATTCTACTTACAGACGCCCTCGGCAATTGCTCCTGTATTGCTCTAACACCTACGTCCATGTAGGCGTGCTCTAATCTGTGGTTAGATTTTTATCTTTATTATTTTCAGCAATAAAAAAGCCACCTTATAAGGTGGCTTTTTCTATTTGATGTAACAGGTCTTGTGTTAAACGCGACCCATAGCACCAAAGCTTTTGATGAATGGGCCAGCCATACGTGGGTCTGAAATCATGGCTTTGAAATCGCCTGTTTTAAATTTCAGCTTACCGGTAGTGAAAGCTAAACCTAAACCGGTCATACCGATTTCCTTCTTCAGCCATTTTTCCCAGTTCTTTTCTTCTGCGCGTAGGTCCCAGCTAAGTTCGCGGCCGTCGTATGTGCCAGCTTCGGTAACTTTTCCGTCGACAACATTGATAAAGCCAGTACAGCTATCATCACCAGGAAAACCATAACCGATAACTGAATTAAAATTAATTTTTGCTAATGCATCAAAAAGAGCAGGTTCTGCATTCCACTGTTCCTGGAAGCCTTTCATCCAGGCATCATCAAATAAAGCCATTTTATATCTCCGAATTCTTATTGCGACTAGCGCATATTTAGTTGCACAAAACATGAAAATTCTTCATGTTTTTGTCTCTATTCAACGGGTTATGTTTGTTGTTTTTTGCCACCACCGCGAAAGAGGCGGGAATAATAGCACAAGAAAAACTATATCGAAAGAGATAGACGCATTATGGAACAGGTATAGACTTGGCGCTTAAAGCTATTTTAATTCCATCGATATTGCAGGAATATCATTCTGTTTCAGTAGTCTTTGATTTTTATATAACTGCTGTTTTTCCAGATAAGGGCCGGTTCTAACACGGTGCCAGGCTTGTTTGTTAACTGTAACATGCTGAATGTTCGCTTCGATGCCGAGAAAGGCCAGATTGGCTTTTAATTTTTCTGCATCACTGAGGTTTTGAAATGAACCGACCTGTAATACGTACTGTTTTTTTGCACTGTTAGTTATTGTTTTATCGTTTGTTTCTGCTCTGCTATCTGGTGGCCGAGTTTCATTTTCAGGGATAAGTACCTCAAGTTCAGGCAGTATCGTGTAGAAATTAAACTTCTGTTCTTTTTTTGTGACGGGTGTTGCTTTTGTCGCCGTGTTTTTGTTCGCCTGCTTTTTCAGTTTTTCCAGTTCCTGCTGTACTGCAGTACCGAAGTCGTTAGTGTTTTCAGGTTGTTTGTCCAGGTAAACAATAAAAGCAATAAACAGCCCGATGGCAAGGCCGGACAATAACCAGACATAGCCAGGCAGTGATTTTTTTTGTTTGCGGGTCGCGCGTGATTTGTAGTCAGCAGCCATATAAACGACTCATTGTTCACTTTGCACTGGAATAGTGCAAAGGTGATCTGAACAGTTAATGTGTAATTTTGAATATCTCATTTTCTGATTTTATTTGAATAAGGGCCGGGACTTGCAGTTGAGGCCTACATCTTCTCCGGTGCGCTTACGCCTAGTAAGGTTAGCCCATTATGCAGCACCTGTTTAGTGGCAATAATTAGATTAAATCGCGCATCATGCAGGTTGGCATCATCATTGATAAACTGGTGTGCGTTGTAATATGAGTGCAGCAGTGTGGCCAGCTCTCGTAGGTAATGTACCAGCAAATGCGGTT
>JBFFVI010000219.1:0-3848 GCA_041570895.1 Gammaproteobacteria bacterium | reverse complement strand
GAGAATGCAGCCTTCCTGCTCGACAGCAAACCAGCGCTGCAAGTGCTGATGCACGATATGGGCATCAGTAACTACTCGCAGCTGGAACAGGAAGCGGCCGAGGTATTCATCGGCCTGTGTGTACACGGCAGCGACAGGAGCGATTACACCGTGCGCAACCTCGTAGGCGTTGATGCCAACCACGATATTTTTGCAATAAACGACTACCTCGGCGAAGGCAATGATATCGTCTTCTGCCGACGTAACGAACAGACCGCCGTCGATGACATGCAGCATATGCTAGACAATATTGCCAGACGACTCAAGAAGTCTCCCGAGCAGACAATCAAGGGCGGCCTCTATGTGTCCTGTCTCGGTCGCGGCCGTGAACAGTTCGGACATGATTCCGAAGAAGTAAAGATGATCCACAAGACCCTGGGCGACTTTCCATTGACAGGATTCTTTGCCAATGGTGAAATCCACCACGATAAACTATATGGTTATACCGGCGTGCTCACCCTGTTTACCTGATAGCCAGGGATAATTGGTGACAGACCAGAATAATTGGCACAGTTACCGATAAATCACTCTGCCAGCATAGAGTGCTGCGTATCTTCACTGTAAACAATTGCCGGAAGCTTGAAATAGAATGTGGATCCGACACCTGTCTGGGTATCAAAACCTATCGTGCCATCATGTTGTTCAATAATTGATCGGCTAATAGCAAGTCCCAGTCCGGTACCGCCTTTCTGCCGCGTGTCAGAAGAATCCACCTGGGTAAAACGCTCAAACAACATGTCATGAAACTCCTCAGGAATACCCGGGCCATGATCCGTTACTTTAACCAGGGCATGGCCAGCTTCGTGGCTTAACGCTATCTCAACAACTGACTCTGGTTCTGAAAACTTGGCTGCATTGGAAAGCAGGTTGCTCATAACCTGCATTATCCGTTGCTCATCCGCAGACACGGTAACCGGGGTAGATTCGGTAATCATGTACTTAACTCGATACTGCTCGGCGTAATGTGCATTCTCATCGACGGCTTTTTCCAATGTCACTGCAAGATCTGTTGGCGTAGGGTGACAGATCATTTCACCTGATAACATCTTTTGCATATCCAGAAGGTCATTGATGAGAGCCAACAGGCGTAAGGTGTTCCGATTGGCCAGTTCGAGCAGCCTGGCCGCTTTTGGTGAAAACTCCTCCACTGCATCACGTAGCAACAGTCCAATGGAGCCTCGGATGGAAGTCAACGGCGTCCTCAACTCATGACTGACCGTGGATACGAAATCATCTTTGATACCTTCCATCCGCTTATGTTCTGTAATATCGTTATAGCTACCCAGCATGCCAACGATGTCGTTTTTATTATTCAACAGCGGTACCTTGGTGATTTCTCTCCAGGCTTCACTGTCCGATCGCATACTGGGTTCTTGCCTGTCGACGATAGAAACACCGGTTTTGATCACATCGAGGTCTTCTTGTGCATAATAGAATGCATAGTTTTCCAGATTGAGATCTGCATCTAATTTACCGGCTATATGACTAACCTCCTTATTTCCAGCATCACGAGCAAACAAGCGATTACAGCCAAGGTATGCGCCAGAGGTATCCTTCCAGAAGACACGCGTCGGAATGGTATCGAGCACCGTCTGCAGCATAGTCTGCGATTCGGCCAATTCCTGCGTGCGTTTTTCAACCGCAATCTCCATTTGATCATGCGCATCAATAACATTACGCTGAATATTTCTGACGCGGAGCAAAACCACAAAGGAAACCAGTGTACTGATGACCAGTACCACGATTACCAGGAGCTGGTTTTGTTGCTTTGCTGCCTCATAACTCGCCTGAGACGTTTCGGCTAATGTATCCATATTGTTGCGCTGGTAATCAATAAGCCCCATAAAAATTTTAACCAGAGTATTCTGGCCGGGGTCTACCACTTCATGTAGTAGTCTTTCCGCTTCAACGCTTGATTCAGTATCACCCTTGATCGCAAGTTCAACGGCAAGACGCTGCGCAGGCAGGATGATGGGTACGATCTTCATCTGCTGATCAAGAAGTGCTTTCTCTCTTTCTGATAATGGCATTGCGATAAGTTCAGCACGCAACTGGGCAAACCGACTGGCGAGCACATCAAGCTGCAAACCCATCTCATCCTGTACAAAAGGGTCTTCTTCATAAATAACATCGGCAGTCACACGCGTTCTAGTACGCGCTGATTCGATTAATCCATTCAGTAGCTGCATCTTTCTGCCGGCCTGTTGGTTCTGCTCAATGATCGTCCGCATATCAAGCAGGCGCTGTTCGTTATTAACCCAGATAAATATAATTATGGTGAGTAACAAGATGAAGGTCATGCTCAGAATAGCTGAGACATTACGTGATGAAAAATATTGAAGATACTTTTTCAACAATAGTACCGTGCTAGATCAGTTGAAAACATACTACACATGATGTACACGATCTCACTTAGATAAGAAATGAATAATGTCTTAACAGCATAGCAAAATATTGCTACAACACAAACATATCGTCTTGTTACATTATTCTTTGCTAATGGAGAAATCCATCATAATATACTGTACGGCTACACAGAAGACCTCACATTATTTACCTGATTACCATAGAAATGACTAGCCTGTACTCGATCATCTAAAGACAGGCCTGCGCCATTTAATCCATTTAATTGATTGTGATAATCGAAAAATATGATTATAAAAATAGTATTTTTAATTTAATATTCGCGAACTTTTCATAGCCAGCCAGTCGAATACGCCGCTAACAGAAAACGTGACGAACGACACTGCTATCGAGGGTGAACGTTGCTGCTTTAGCGAGCATCCGGTGCCGCTCTAATCAGTAAAATTTTAGATGTTGTATTTTGATTAACGAGGATGATGTCCATGTCGGTTACACCTATCGACCTGTATCTCGATACTGAAGTTGCTACAGAAAACCCTGACAAACTGACTGAGATTCAGCAGATCGAATCCCTGGTGGCTGCTCACGGCTCACCGTTGATGATCATCGATTGCGATATCATTCGTGATCAATACCGCGCACTGAATAAGGCACTGCCCGGCGTGACCCTGCACTTTGCCCTGAAACCGCTGCCTCACCCGGCAGTAGTCGAGACCTTATTACAGGAAGGTGCCAGTTTCGACCTGGCGTCAAGTGGCGAAGTCGACCTGGTTAAATCAGCTGGCGTGCCTGCTGAAAAAACCATCCACACTCATCCGATCAAACGTGATGCCGATATTCAGCACGCGCTTAATTATGGCTGCAGCGTTTTCATCGTCGACAATATCAACGAGCTAGAAAAATTTATACCTTATCAACACCAGGTAGAAGTCCTGGTGCGTCTGAGTTTTAGAAACGAAGAGTCTTATGCAGACCTGTCGAAAAAATTTGGCTGCAGCCCGGCCAAAGCCATCGAGATCATGCAATATGCCAGGCAGCTGGGCATACACATCAAAGGCCTGTCATTCCATGTCGGTTCACAGACCGCCAAACCGGAAAAGTTTGTCCAGGCGATAGCAAGCTGCCAGCAAATATTTCATCAGGTCGCTGAACTGGGTTTGCCTGCCTTGAGCACCATCGACATCGGTGGCGGATTCCCGTTCTCTTATAACGCTGACATCATGCACATCGACGAATTCTGCGCACCCATCCGCGATGCCCTGGCACAGTTGTCAGATACCGTAAGAGTCATCGCTGAACCTGGCCGTTTTATAGTTGCACCGGCAGTGATCTCTGTGTCTTCTGTTATGGGTCAGGCCGATCGGGATGGTAAAACATGGTATTACCTCGACGATGGCATCTATGGTTCCTATAGCGGCATCATCTTTGATCACGGTCATTACCCT
>JBFFVI010000218.1:0-3872 GCA_041570895.1 Gammaproteobacteria bacterium | reverse complement strand
TCCTGCGGCACGCAGTGCTTACCGACTTCTTTACCGACAGAAACACGGCTGATACCCGCTGGGATAAGACTGAGGATGTCGTCAGAGACCAGGCGGTCATAGACCACAACGTCTGCTTCCTGTAGCAGGCGCACCGCTTTGACGGTCATCAGTTCGGGATCGCCCGGACCAGCGCCAACCAGTGATACAAAGCCTTTTTCGTTCATAAATACAGGTCTCTCGTGGTGATTGCTTTTTGACAGTGATTGATTAATATCAAAAAGCTCAGGTGAGGATGATATTGTATGGATTGACGCCATATGTCATTGATTTAGGTCAAGCGACCGTAAAGTTGCTTTAAAGCATTCAATGAACCGTGTTATCCGATGGATTTACCTTAAAATGACGTTATGCTAGTCCGATGAGAGGCCAGGGTGGGTTGATATGCAGCCTCTATTAAAGAATATGTTGTTGATTTGACACAGGTCATTTTTGTTTCTATCCGCTTGCGACTACAATGTGCCAATTATTTATTTCTACAGCATAGATTGTGTGTTGCGAAAATTTAAAATTTTATCTTTAACGAACGGTTTATTAAGGACTAACTTGCATGAAAAAAAATCTGTGCCGGAATAAAAAAATGTGTATGTTCGGTGTGTCGTTGCTTATTCTGACACTGATCGTGGCAGCGATACTGGGATTGCTGGCTGGTCCTGATAGCCCGATAACATGGTTACTGATCGCTATATTGGTGGTTATTCCGTTTATACATCGAAAAATGGCATCAGACCAGTTCGTCGAATGGAAAGATGATTATAGCGTCGGTATCGATTCTATTGATCAGCAGCACAAAAAGTTGCTTAATCTGATCAACCAGTTGCAGACAGCGGTGGACTATTCAACCGGTGAGCAGTTCGAACGTGAAGCGCTGGATGAGCTGGTCGATTATACAAAAACACATTTCACTTATGAAGAAGGCCTGATGAGGGATAATGATTATCCTGATTTTGAGCCGCATAAGGCACAGCACGAGAAGATGTTTGAAAAAGTCAGAGAAGTACTGGCAGAGTACGAACAGGATCAGGATACCGCGATGGCCAATGCCGCAGAATATCTCAAAGACTGGTTGATTAACCATATCAACGGCACCGATAAAGAATACAGCAGTTACCTTATCGGTAAAGGCGTGAAATAATTCCACTTTCCTTGCTGTCGTAAGACCCTGGATTTATTATCAGCTGATATATGAAGACGATTTTTCTGCTGATAATACTTACGCAAAATGGGGCAGGTGATATCAATGCTGCCTTCGTGAACACCGAAACCATGGAACAGTGTCAGCAAAAAACATTGCTGGTCGAGGGTGTTTTTTCAGGCTCGGACATCCCGGTGATCGAAAGTCGCTGTATAAAAAGTGATCTGCAATTCTCCGAATTTGGCCATGCTTCAACGGCCACCAGGATCAAACATTTTTACCTGATTTTATTTGATGAAACATCGGTACAGATCTCGCCAGTAGCCGAGTGGCGTAGCTGTATGGAGAGACAGAGGGACAGTGTGAAACAGGGCAGGGTCTATTGCAGTAGTTCGGTCCAGTCAATTAAAGAACGGTAGAGGTTTATTGGTGAGAAGTATAAAAGCGATTGTTGCCGGTTGTGCGTTTATAATTTTTGTTATCCTTTTGATGCAGCTGGCTTATATCTTTATCGCCGTGGGTTATAACGCACTGGCAAAAGATTATCCGTTATTGAATGATATCAGCGGTTCGTTCCGCTATTTGATCGGCATCCCTGTTTTTGTCGCTGTCATGTTCGTCGGCGGTTATATCACGGCAAATATTGCCACTGCCAAAGTCATACCGCATTGCATCGCTGTCGGTTTTATTACCGCCGGCGGCATGATGTACTCTGCGATGGTAAATTCCAGTTTAACTGCCACAGGTATCGTTGTGTTCATCCTTGCCCTGGCCGCGACCACCGCCGGCGGGCTGTACTGGCAACATGATAATAAATTGCATCAGGCGTAAGCTGATAAAAACTACCAGGTAAACGAATAACCCGCCTGCAAGATCACAGCGCTTAGATCAGGTGTGTCTTCATTTGGTCTCGTCACGCCAGAGTTATCGATAGTCTGTTGCATCAACTCAGCGCGTATGGAGAACTCACTGTTTTTTGACACCGCCATACCATAGGACAATCCGTAGGTGAGGCTATCAAACGCACCAACGCGGTAGTCACTGCTGACATGTTGCAGGTTGACAGTTCCGTTATCGTTTACATCGGTGCCCTGAACCAGGTCATGACGATAAAAATCAGCCTCACTCTGTGTGTAATAACGTATGTGCGGCTGCAGGTAATGCCGCGGAGTTAACTCATAACGATATTTTAGATCGAGAGTATGCGATGTGATTCCCCAGTCATCAGAAAATAACCGGTAGGATAGATTGATTACGTCCTCGGTCAGATGGTGCACACCTCTTAAAAACAAGATGTTTTTAGAACGTGAATCCGGCCGCTGTTCAAACAGGTAGGGCAGGTTATCGCTTCCCGGCATCACCCATGTGGCGGAGGTGACGGGTTCATTGGTAACGGGATCAATCACTGTGATGATCTTGTTATAGTCGTTGTGATAACCCGAGGAAATACCGTGGGTGAAATTTGCCTGAACCAGTGTTTTACGGCTTAATATCTGTGTTACACCGACCATGAAGTCCAGAGAATCTTTTGTATCACTGCTGCCTGCGCGCTGCTGATCACTGCCGGCGACACGCATCGGGTTCAGTCCCAGTGGAACATCGCCGATAGGAGTAATGGTGTCTGAGGTGACCGCAAGGCCGGTAGCCAGTGTGGTGTTCTTATTGTTGAAATCACGCTGGTAGGTTGCGCTCAGGCCTAACGATAAATAATCGATCTCGGTCGATACACTGGCACCGAAGAGTACGCTTGACTCGCGATTGATTGCCTTGTTCCATTCACCGCTCAATGCCAGACGGTTATCTTTAAACGTGGTGTTTAATGGTAATTCACCGGGCTGAATGGTGTATGAACTATTACCCGATGGATTAGTAAAGGTTTGCACGGTTGTTGATTTGTGCGCACCATTGGGAGTTGCACCTGTTAGTACATCGACCACGACCTGGAAATTAATGAATTCATCATCGCCCAGATCGATGCCGGCTCTTACCGCAGGTTCAAATGCGCTAACGCGGCCATCGCTTTCAGAGTAATACAGAAATGATGAATCGACATCCCATTCACCCGCCTGAGTTGATGACGCACCGACCTGTAACAATGTGCAGGTAGCAATACTGATCTTGCATTTGATTTTCTTTAGTTGCATCCGCAGCCGCCTCCGCCAACGCCCTGGCCACCGCTAGAGGCTTCCTTACTGAAATAGATATGTTCGTCGTAATAATTTTCAAAATAATTAGCTACGGGCTGCATCGACTGTTTTGCATGTAGATCGCGTTCCCACGGTTCAACGCCCATGGAGCTGCAACCTGAGAGAATCAGTAGGCAGATAGATAGTGGAAATAGTTTCATCAATACGCCTCGTGTTACTTGCTTAACAGGTTTTTAATGGCCTGTTCTAACTGTTCTTTATCTTTATCTCTGAAGCCGATATGTGACGCATAGACCTTACCGTCACGACCGATCAGGTAACTGCTCGGCATACCCCTTAATTTATATTCAGAGGCACTGTCACCGCTCTCATCAAAAGCGACTTTAAAATTTACCTCCGTCTCTTTAAGAAATTCATCAGCTAACTTTCTGTCTTTATCGAGATTGACGGCGACTATCTCAAATCCCTGATCCGCATAACTCTGTTTAATAGCATGCATCCAGGGGAATGACTTTTTGCATGGCTGGCACCACGACGCCCAGAAATCCAGG
>JBFFVI010000217.1:0-3879 GCA_041570895.1 Gammaproteobacteria bacterium | reverse complement strand
TGCATCATTTGCTGCGGGTATCGCTGGATACCTGATTTTACGGGCAGCCAGGTATAACGACTGATTAGAGCAACTATTTTTTACACCTTGAGCCAACTGAATAGATGATGCCTGCATCATTATTCTTTGCTAATTTAGGACAACATCATGCAACAACGAAAACAGCTTTTTGCTTCGCTAGCAATTACTTTATCCCTTTTTCTCAGCGCCTGTGAAGAGCCAGCACAGACATATGTAGCCAGTTCGCGTCCGGTAAAAACCATCGTCATCGGCGATGATGAAACTGGTGACACCCGGACTTTCCCTGCCGTAGTAGATGCTATTCAAAAAGCAGATATATCTTTTCGAGTCGGCGGAAAAATTCAGAATATCTTTGTCAAGGAAGGTGATGAAGTCAAAAAAGATCAGCTGCTGGCAGAACTCGACCCGACAGACTTTAATATCCGTTTAAATGACCGCCAGGCAAGTTATAAAACAGCGAAAGCCAACTTTGATCGCGCTACAGAATTGGTAGATAAAGGCGCCATATCGCGGGTCGAACATGACAACATCCGCGCACAATATTTTACTGCCAGGGCTAACCTGGAAAAAGCCGAACAGGATTTACTGTACACAAAACTAAAAGCCAACTTTGACGGTTACATCGCAAAGCGCCATGTGGAAAATTTTGAAGAAATATTGGCATCCCAGACTATTTTTTCCTTACAGGATGTCTCTGCTTTAAAAGTCATCATCGATATTCCAGAAAATCTGATGCTCATACTTAAAAAAACACCCGAAGCAAAGCGGGCACTAAGCGCCAGTTTCAGCAATATAAAAGATACTGAATTCCCGCTGAGTTATATCGAATCGACCACCAAAGCAGATGCGACGACAAAAACTTTTAAGGTCACCCTTAAAATGGATTCACCTAAAAACTACAACATTCTGCCAGGCATGACTGCAACGGTTTACGCTCAAGTGTTACAGAGCGAACTGGAGAACAACGCAGCTGTAATGCTGCCGGTTTCAGCAGTGATTGCCAATGAGGATAAAATCGCCAGTGTCTGGATCGTCGATGAAGAAACCATGACCGTTAATCCAAAAACGGTGATACCCGGTTCCATCATCGGCAACAGCATCGAGGTAACCGGCTTAACTGTCGGACAACGCGTGGTAACCGCCGGCGCTTCGTTTTTGCGAAAAAACATGAAAGTGTCTTTACTGGAAACCGGCGAGCAACCCGAATAACTCCGCATAGACCCATAACAGGAAAAAACAGATGAATATTGCAGAGTATTCGGTTACCAGAAAAGTTACTACCTGGTTATTGATCATTTTATTTCTAGCCGGCGGCATCACTGCGTTACAGGATATCAGTCGACTGGAAGACCCTGAATTTACTATCAAGGATGCAAAAGTTTACACTTTCTACCCGGGCGCAACCCCGCAGGAAGTGGAGCGCGAGGTGACCTATCATATCGAAAACGCGGTACAGCAATTGCAGCAGCTAAAGCGTGTCGAATCAATTTCTCAGAACGGATTTTCTGAAGTCACGGTAAAAATAAAGGACAAATACAAAAAGGAAGACTTCCCCAATATCTGGGATGAGCTGCGCCGAAAGATCACTGATGCCCAGTCCACTCTGCCTCCCGGTGCGAATACATCTGTTGTTTTTGATGACTTCGGCGACGTCTTCGGCCTGTTCTACGCCTTATCCGGTGAGGGTTACAGTTACCGCGAGTTAAAAGATTATGCCGACCTGTTAAAGGAACAGCTACTGCTGGTGCCCGGCGTCAGAAAAATAACTATCGATGGCGCTCAGCAGGAAGTCGTCTACCTCGAAATCTCACGCGCCAATATGGCAAAACTTGGTATCTCTAATATTAATTTTCAGCGCGTGCTTAAGTCACAGAATCTTGTCTCTGATTCTGGCAACGTGCGTGTCGCTGATGAATATATCCGTATCAACCCGACCGGCCAGCTACAATCTGTGCAGGAGATCGGTGAATTATTAATCAGCGGTGCAAACGATAGTCTTGTCCGCATTAAAGATATAGCCACCGTGCGTCGCGCCTATGAAAACGTTCCCGACAAGTACACCCTGTTTAATGGCAAACCAGCTCTGACTATCGGTATTTCCATGCTACCGGGGGAAAATGTGGTTGCCGTCGGTGAACGTTTAGACCAGCGCCTGGCAGAATTACAGACGGTTACGCCCGTGGGTTTGAACCTTGAAGCCATCTATGACCAGCCAAAAATCGTTGATGAATCTGTCAGCGGCTTCATCTATAACGTTATTGCAGCCCTCGTTATCGTCATTATCGTACTGCTGTTTTTTATGGGCCTGCATACCGGTCTGATCATCGGTGCCATTCTTCTTATTACTGTTGCCGGCACAGTCTGGTTCATGAACTTTTACGGCATCGATCTGCAGCGCATCTCACTCGGTGCACTGATCATCGCTTTAGGCATGCTGGTCGATAACGCTATCGTAGTTGCCGAGGGCATGCTGATCCGCATCAAACGCGGCGATGATCCAGTTCAAGCGGCAAAAGAAGTCGTTGGTTCGACCATGTGGGCACTACTGGGCGGCACCATTGTTGGCATTGTTGCGTTTGCCGCCATTGGCTTATCCGATGACTCCACCGGTGAGTTTGCCAACTCTCTGTTCTGGGTTATTCTGATATCACTGTTGCTGTCGTGGTTTACTGCCGTCACCATGACGCCTTTACTATGTACCCAGTTTCTCAAGGCGGATAAGCCGGGAACCGCGCAGTCAGATCCCTACGGAGGTTTTTTATTTACCCGATACCGTCGCCTGCTGAGCACTGCTATCCAGTTTCGCTGGGTGACCATGAGCATCGTCATCACTCTGTTTGCGGCAGCCCTGTTTGGCTTTTCTTATGTCAAGCAGAGTTTCTTCCCAGACTCCAACACACCCATGTTCTTCCTCGATATGTGGAACGTCGAAGGCACCGATATCCGTAAGACACGTGATGACATTGTCCAGATTGATAACTACCTGCACACGCTGGATGGCGTAGCCAGCACTGCGGCTTTTGTCGGAGGCGGTGCAACCCGCTTCACCCTGGTCTACAATCCGGAGTCGCCGACCAGCGCCTACGGCCAGATAATCATCTCCACAGAATCACGTGACGATATTCCACGCATAGAGAAGCAGGTGCTGGATTATATCGCAACACACTTCCCTGACTCTGAACCAAAGACCAAACCATTACGCATCGGCCCCGGACGTGATGCAAAAATTGAAGCTCGGATTAACGGGCCAGATCCGGTGGTACTGAGAAAACTTTCACAACAGACCCAGCAGATCATGGCGGCTGATGGCGGCGCCATCAATATTCGTGATGACTGGCGGCAACCGGTGAAAGTGATTCGGCCAATCTATAATGAAAAAGCCGCTCGCCAGCTGGGAATCACCCGCGAAGACGTCAGTAACGCCTTGCTCACTGCATTCGATGGTCGTCAGGTCGGGCTGTTCAAAGACGGCATCCGTTTATTGCCCATCATATCGCTGCCTCCTGAAATTGAACGCGCTGATGTTGCCGCGATGCGGGATATTCCGGTGGCTAGCCCCTTACTGCAAAATAGTATACCCATCGGCCAGGTGGTCTCTGACTTTGCCATAGAGTGGTCAGATGCAAAAATCAAGAAACGCAACCGCATATACACCATCACCCCATCATGTGATCCGGCACAGGGTCTGGCTACTGAACTACTTGGCCGTATCAAGCCAAACATCGAAAACATGGAACTGCCACCAGGTTATTCGCTGGAGTGGGGCGGAGAATATGAAGACTCGCGCAATGCCAATACGGCTATTAATTCCTCATTACCCGCCGGCTTTCTCACGATGATCGTCATCGTTATCCTGTT
>JBFFVI010000216.1:0-3919 GCA_041570895.1 Gammaproteobacteria bacterium | reverse complement strand
GCTTCCTGTTTTTTATCAGCTGGGCAAAAGCTTCAGAGTCAATGCTCAAACTTGAGGAAGTGATCTCAAGTGAAATAATCAAAACGCCCGCCTGCTTCAATGTGCGCAACAGCTTTTCGGCATCGGCATGAGACTCAAAGTCGGTATGTTTTTCCGTTGATCGTGAGGTCTTTTTTATTTTTGCATTGGGCGGGGCGGGTGTGTCGCCGCACAGGTATAACTTCTCGATACCCAGTGCATCGCTCAAACGAAACAGGCTGCCGACATTTAATGGATCAGTCATATCGTTGGCGATGATGCTTAGCGGAAATTTTGTCTTCAAGCTATGGTGTGCTTCATGCGTTAGCTGGATATTATCTTGCACTGAAAAAATCCTTAATCAATTAACGCTTAAGTAAACAGCCAGCTTTCCAGGTTCTCTACCGGTTGACTGTTTTCCAGCTGTTTTAAGCCTTTGCTGCAACGTACGATCATCCAGACAAAGGTGAACAGCAAGATGAAGTAACCCAGGTTGATCGTCAGTGTTAACAGGCCGATCAAAACATATAACAGGCCTATCCAGTAAGTACGTATCTGGAAGCGATAATGCGTCTGCAACCAGTCTTCTGATTCATCTTTAAACACATAAGCCATGATCAGGCCGATTATGCCGGTAATACCGACCATGGTACTGACGATCAAAAGAATATAGATCACTTTAGCCGTGGGCGTGGTGTCTTTTGGTGTGATGTTTTCGGTCGTCATTAGGTCTCTGTCCAGTCGAGTGAATATTCTTTTATTTTACCTGTTAACGGGCAGTTGAATCTTAGATAGTTTGACTGCAACTGTAAATTCTCCCGTGACTTTCCCGAACCATAAAGCCGGTCACCGACGATAGGGTAACCCAGTCTGGAAAGATGTTGACGGATCTGATGTTTGCGGCCGGTTTCGATCTCAATGGTAACCACGGTATCGTTGCCCTGTTGTTGCAACGCAATGATTTTTGAGATCGCCGGTTTGTCATCGACATCATCCGCTATCACATATGGCAGGCTGATGTTATCTAACACACCTTCGACCATGGCTCTGTACTGTTTTTGAAGTCGGCGATCTTGAAACATCGCAGACAGGGTGGCCGCCATGGTTTTCGTGTGTGCCAGAATCATCAGGCCACTGGCGGCGCGATCGAGCCGATGAACGGGGAAAGCCGGACGTTGCGGCTGTAGATGTTTTTCTGCATAACGGTAGAGCGTGCAGTGGTCGCCCCATTTGCTTCCCTGCGAATACATACCATAGGGTTTATTCCAGATACTGTACTCTGCTTCGTCCGCGATCAAAATGGCATCTTCCGGTGCCGACTGCTGAATGCTCTCATCGTAATAAAGGTGAAGTGTCTCGCCCGTGCTCAAAACTTTTTTAGCTCGACGCAGGCGTTGCACGCCGGTGGCTGACTCCAGCCAAACCGCACCATTAGCCATGGTCTTTTTTAATATCTGTTTGCTCAGCGAGGTGTCAGCAGCCAGATGTTCTAACGCCGTCGTGTTATCTGAGCTAATCGTAATGTGTGATTCGAAGTGTTCAGTGTTTGTGCTGCGCTGTGTCATCAGGCCATTATAACGCCTGCCGGCCGTAGACCGGTATGCTTACGGTTTTAATCAGAGCTGGGAGGCTGACGCTATATTGTTGATTTAACTAAAAATAAATTATATATGCAATTTCTCTAATAAAGGGTGTATGATACACGGCTCGTCTGAATGTGGCTCAAATTCTCAAAATGCTAGGAACCGGTTAGGTTGGCCTAAGTAGAGTGGTAGGGCTTTCGGTTAAATCTGTTAAAAAATCACAGGTCGTTAACCTCAGCGATAACAAGCCCTCCCATCCAATTAGGTATTAGCATGAGCTCAGAAACAAGCACTGACGTGTCGACCACGTTCCGTGATTTAAAATTAAACGATTCACTTATTAAAATATTAGACGAAGTAGGTTATGAATCACCTTCGCCTATTCAGGCAGAAACCATTCCGTTATTACTGGCAGGCAAAGACATCATCGGCCAGGCACAGACCGGAACCGGTAAAACCGCTGCCTTTGCACTGCCGCTGATCAATAACCTCGATCTAAAACAAAAAGATCCGCAACTACTGGTGCTGGCACCTACGCGTGAGCTGGCTATCCAGGTCGCCGAAGCTTTTCAAAAATACGCCACCCACATTAAAGGTTTTCATGTATTGCCGGTTTACGGCGGTCAGGATTTTCGCGGCCAGATCCGCGCCCTCGAGCGTGGTGTTCATGTGGTTGTCGGTACGCCGGGTCGTGTTATGGATCATATGCGTCGCGGTACGCTTAAACTCAAAGGTTTGAGTGCATTAGTACTGGACGAAGCCGATGAGATGCTGCGTATGGGTTTCATCGATGATGTCGAATGGATCCTTGAACAGACCCCGGAAAACAGACAGATCGCATTGTTCTCAGCGACCATGCCGCAGCAGATCCGTCGCATCGCCACAAAGTATTTAAACGATCCCGAACAGATCACCATCAAGACAAAAACCACAACAGTTAATACGATTCGTCAGCGTTTCTGGCCAGTCAGTGGTATGCACAAGCTGGATGCGTTAACCCGTATTCTCGAAGCCGAAGATTTTGATGCCATGATTATCTTTGTGCGCACTAAAAATTCAACGGTAGAGCTGGCCGATAAACTTAAAGCACGTGGTTACTCGGCGGCTGCACTTAATGGTGATATTCAGCAGAACCAGCGTGAACGTACCGTTAACGATATAAAGAAAAATCGTCTGGATATTATTGTTGCCACCGATGTCGCTGCCCGCGGACTCGATGTCGAACGAATCTCTCATGTCGTGAACTACGACGTGCCACATGATACCGAGTCCTACGTACACCGTATCGGCCGTAATGGTCGTGCTGGCCGTACCGGTGATGCTATCCTGTTCGTTGCGCCGCGTGAAAAACGTATGCTTAATTCTATCGAGCGAGCAACCCGGCAGAAGATTGAAATGATGGAGCTGCCTTCCACCGAAATAATCAATGACAAACGTATCGATAAGTTCAAACAGCGTATTACCGATGCATTGGAAAATGAAGATACCGGCATGTTCTCTCAGTTGATCGAGAGCTATCAGCAGGAACATAATGTGCCTGCAATAGAGATCGCCGCTGCACTCGCCAAGATGTTGCAAGGTGATAATGATTTTCTGTTAACAAACAAATCGCAGCGAAAGTCACAAAGTCGTGACGACTGGGATAAAGGCGATGCCGGTCGTGCCCGGGGTAGAGAAAGTCGCGGAAGAGAAGACCGTCCACGTCGTGACCGGCCAGAACGCAGTGATAGTGATCGTGCTCCAAGAAGAGAGCGTCAGCCACGAGATACTGCGCTTGATGAAGGTATGCAGCGCTACCGTATCGAAGTAGGGCACGACCATGAAGTCAAACCCGGCAACATCGTTGGCGCAATCGCTAACGAAGCAGATATAGAGAGTAAATATATCGGCCGTATCAGTATATATGATGACCACAGTACGGTTGATCTGCCCGAAGGCATGCCAAAAGAGCTGCTCTATACGCTGAAAAAAGTTTGGGTGTCTGGTCAGCAGTTAAAAATATCACCACTCGGTGAAGATGGTAAGCCAATGGGCGCGAGTGATCGTGGCAAAGGTAAAGCCAAAAGCACGGGCCGCGGCAAGGAAGAAGGCAAGCGTAAATTAACACTGAAGAAAAAAGCCCGAGTAAAACCGAGAGCAAGAAGCTAGTCGATCAGCAGGAGCAGGCAGCGTTTATCATAGCCATGCATAATATAAAATAAACGCAGCCTGTCACTGCAGTCACTTAGCGGCTTGATCTATCAGCTGACTCCAGATATTAAAGGCATCATCCTGGAACAGATAAAAAACAATTTTCATGTTTTTATAGATTTCCTGGC
>JBFFVI010000215.1:0-3946 GCA_041570895.1 Gammaproteobacteria bacterium | reverse complement strand
TTACATGAAAAATGCAGTCAGTGTCTCTAATGATGCGCCGGTATTGCTCGATCGTTTTCTTGATGATGCGGTCGAAGTTGACGTCGATGCTATCTGTGACGGTAGCGATGTATTGATCGGCAGCATCATGGAGCATATCGAGCAGGCGGGCGTACACTCGGGCGACTCGGCCTGTTCGCTACCGCCATATTCTCTGTCGGCGCAAGTGCAGGATCAGTTACGTGAGCAGACGCGCCAGTTAGCCTTGAAACTCGGCGTAGTGGGTTTGATGAATATCCAGTTTGCGATCCAGTTTACCGAAGCTGGCGAAAATATATATCTGCTGGAAGTGAATCCACGCGCCTCGCGCACCGTACCCTTTGTATCAAAAGCCACCGGCGTGCCTTTGGCGAAGATTGCTGCGCGCTGCATGGCGGGTACCTCGCTTAAAGAGCAGGGTATTACCAAAGAAGTGGTACCAAAAACTTTTGCCGTGAAAGAATCTGTCTTTCCGTTCGTTAAGTTCCCTGGCGTGGATCCGTTGCTGGGTCCCGAGATGAAGTCCACCGGCGAAGTCATGGGTGTGGGTGAGACGTTTGGTATGGCATTTGCCAAAGCGCAGTTAGGTGCGGGAGTCGACCTGCCGACAAAAGGACGGGTTTTTATCAGCGTGCGCGAACGTGATCGCGAGCATGCTGTAACGCTTGGCCGTGAACTGGTTGCCAAAGGTTTTGATCTGGTAGCGACCAGTGGCACCGGTGGCGCATTAAAAGCCGCCGGAATCGAATTCAAACAGGTGAATAAAGTTTATGAAGGCCGTCCGCATATCGTCGATATGATTAAAAACGGCGACATTGCGTTAATATTAAATACCACTGAAGGTAAGAAGGCGATTCAGGATTCGTATACCATTCGAGCCTCTGCGCTTCAGCATAAGGTCAGTTATACTACGACGATCGCAGGGGCTAATGCCACCGTTCGGGCGCTTGATTACCTGGCAGTGAATTCGGTTACCCGGTTACAGCAGTTACATGATGAGATAAAAGAGGCGACAGCGTGAGTAAAACTCCAATCACCGTGCGCGGTGCAAAAAAATTACAGGACGAATTGTTCCAGCTGAAAAGTGTTGATCGTCCGAAGGTCATCGAGGATATCGCTACTGCTCGTGAACACGGTGATTTAAAAGAGAATGCAGAATACCATGCAGCGCGTGAACAGCAGGGTTTCATTGAAGGCCGAATCAAAGATATTGAAGCCAAACTGAGCAATGCAACGATTATTGATGTCACCACGGTGAATGCCAATGGCAAAGTTGTGTTTGGCGCCACGGTCGATGTGGCTGATGAAGAAACCGGCGATGAGCTAAGCTATCAGATCGTTGGTGAAGACGAAGCAGATATAAAAAATAATATGATATCTATCGGCTCACCGATCGCGCGCGCCTTGATCGGTAAAGAAGAAGGTGATGTTGCAGAAGTGCAGACCCCCGGTGGTTTGCGTTCACTGGAAATCGTAGCGATACGTTATATCTGATGTCGCTTTCTAAAAAACAGATGAAATTTCTGCGTGCTAAATGTCACGATTTAAAAGCTGTCATCATGATGGGGCAAAAAGGTTTAACCGAAGAAGTTTTAAGCGAGATGGATATCGCGCTAACGCATCATGAGCTGGTGAAAATAAAACTATCAGTCGATGACCGTGAGCTTCGTAAACAGCTGATCACTGAGATATGCGACAAGACGCAAGCGCAGGAAGTGCAGTCTATAGGCAAGACATTGTCTATCTATCGTGTAAACCCTGATAAAGCGGTAATCGAATTACCCTAATCGAGTTACCCAAGGGATAAAACGGTAACTCACACGTAAACCTCATGGCAAAAAGCAAAAGCAGCAAGTCGTGGTTAAAAGAACATTTCGATGATGAATATGTTCGCCGTTCGCAGCAGGACGGTTATCGCTCACGCGCCGTCTACAAACTCATAGAGATCGATAAAAAAGATCACCTGGTAAAACCCGGTATGACGGTCATCGATCTCGGCGCAGCGCCCGGTGGCTGGTCGGAGTACTGTGTAAAAAAACTCGGTAAAAATGGTACCATGGTGGCACTGGATATATTGCCGATGGAACCAATTGACGGCGTCGCTATCGTAGAAGGTGACTTTCGCGAAGACGCTGTTTTTGAACAATTGATGGCAATTATGGGAAATGACAAGGCAGACCTTGTAATCTCTGATATGGCCCCCAATATTAGTGGCATGGGTTCTGTCGATATGCCCAGAGCCTACTATCTATGTGAGTTGGCGCTGGATCTGGCGAGACAGGTATTAAAGCCCGGTGGTGCTCTGTTGGTGAAGTTATTTCAGGGCGAGGGTTTCGAGGACTACAGCAAAGAATTAAAGTCCAGTTTTTCCAAAGTTGTGATGCGTAAACCAAAGGCCTCGCGAGCGCGCAGCCGAGAGATATACGCGCTAGCAACTGGCTTTAAAGTGTTGTAAGTTAGAAACATATATTTGTTCGCTTAAATGGCGAATGTTATCTGGAGTGATCTTTTGAACGATCTAGCAAAGAATTTAGTTTTATGGGCTGTAATAGCAGTTGTGCTGCTGTCAGTTTTCAGTAATTTCAGTAAACAGTCAGGCAGTACGCAGGCATTGCCGTATTCGACTTATATTGAAATGGTCAAGTCTGGTCAGGTAGCGCAAGTTACTATCGAAGGCCGTGATATCAAAGGCAAGACCAATACCGGCAGTATCTTCAAGACCTACAGTCCTGAGACCAGTAACACCGCGATGGTCGGTGACCTGCTGGATAATAACGTCGAGATTACAGCGGCTCCGCCTGAAGGTCAGTCATTATTGATGACTATCTTTATCTCATGGTTCCCCTTCCTGTTGCTTATCGGTATCTGGATCTTCTTTATGCGCCAGATGCAAGGTGGCGGTGGTGGCCGTGGCGCGATGTCTTTTGGTAAAAGCAAGGCACGTATGCTGGGTGAAGATGAGATAAAGGTGACCTTTAAAGATGTCGCCGGTGCAGAAGAAGCTAAAGAAGAAGTGTCTGAGCTGGTCGATTTTCTGCGAGACCCTACTAAATTCCAGAAACTTGGCGGAAAGATTCCTAGTGGTGTTCTGATGGTCGGTTCGCCTGGTACTGGTAAGACATTGCTGGCAAGAGCGATTGCGGGTGAAGCAAAAGTACCGTTTTTTACCATTTCAGGTTCAGACTTTGTTGAGATGTTTGTCGGCGTCGGTGCATCACGTGTACGTGATATGTTCGAGACCGCTAAAAAACATGCGCCCTGTATTATCTTTATCGACGAGATCGATGCTGTCGGTCGTCATCGTGGTGCCGGTGTCGGTGGTGGTCATGATGAGCGCGAGCAGACCTTAAATCAGTTACTGGTTGAGATGGATGGTTTTGAAGGTAACGAAGGCGTTATCGTCATCGCCGCGACTAACCGCCCGGATGTGCTCGACCCTGCGTTGTTAAGACCGGGACGTTTTGATCGTCAGGTGGTCGTGCCATTACCCGATATCCGTGGCCGTGAACAGATTCTTAAAGTGCATATCCGTAAAGTGCCAGAAGCTGATGATGTGAAACCTGCGATTATCGCGCGCGGTACTCCGGGATTCTCGGGTGCTGATCTGGCTAACCTGGTCAATGAGGCGGCATTGTTTGCTGCCCGTGAAAATAGCAAGTCGGTCAACATGTCTCATTTCGAGCGGGCTAAAGACAAGATCATGATGGGCGCCGAGCGTAAATCCATGGTGATGTCTGAAAAAGAGAAGAAACTTACTGCTTATCATGAAGCCGGCCACGCGATTGTTGGTCGTATAGTGCCGGAGCATGATCCGGTCTACAAAGTCAGTATCATTCCACGTGGTCGTGCCCTGGGTGTGACCATGTTCCTGCCTGAGGAAGATCGTTATAGTTACACTAAAAAACATCTGGAAAGTCAGATTTCCAGC
>JBFFVI010000214.1:0-3991 GCA_041570895.1 Gammaproteobacteria bacterium | reverse complement strand
GCCATGACGGTTTAGTTATTCCGTTTTGTGTTTGTACTCACACAGATCCTCGATAAGGCAGGAGCCGCATCTGGGTTTACGTGCGACACATGTATATCTTCCCAGTAGAATGAGCCAGTGATGTGCGTCGACCAGAAACTCTTTAGGGATGAACTTGACCAGTTTTTTCTCAACTTCCAGGACATTTTTACCGGGTGCGATACCGGTCCGGTTGGATACCCTGAAGATGTGTGTATCGACGGCCATGGTGGGATGTCCAAAAGCAGTGTTGCGTACGACATTGGCAGTCTTTCTGCCGACGCCAGGCAGAGCTTCCAGCTTGGCCTGGTCGTCAGGCACCGTGCTGTTATGCTGATCAATTAATATCTTGCAGGTTTTGATGATGTTGCTGGCTTTGCTGTTAAACAGACCGATGGTTTTAATGTATTTTTTTAAACCGGTCTCGCCAAGTCTGTAGATGGCCTCAGGCGTACTGGCGACGGGAAATAATTTTTCCGTTGCGATATTGACGCTTTTGTCGGTGGCCTGTGCAGACAGGATTACCGCGATCAATAGTTCAAAGTTGGAATTGAAATTTAGCTCGGTGGTCGGTTTGGGATTATCTTTTTGTAGCCGTGAAAATATTTCGAAGCGTTTTTCTCTGTTCATTATGGCGGTCTGAATATTCTGTCATCACAGCATGTTGCTCGCTGCGCTAGTTGAGATTACGTTGTCACTGGCGTCGCGTCTGGTATGACAGCAGCCTGCTTAACTTTCTGCTGTTTATCAATGATATTCTTGATGGCAATGAGTAAACCGAGACCGATGAATGCTCCCGGTGGTAATACCGCGAGTAGAAACCCAGGATAATTTTCACTGATGGTAATGGTCATCGATTCGCCAATACTGCCGAACATGAGTTGTGCGTTAGCAAGCAGGGTGCCGAAGCCGATCAACTCACGCATGCCGCCGAGTACGACCAGGACCAGGGTAAAACCTAAACCCATCATGAAACCATCGAGCGCTGAATCCATCAGATTATTTTTTGAGGCAAAAGCTTCTGCGCGTGCGATGATGGAACAATTGGTCACGATCAATGGAATGAATATACCGAGGACAAGATACAGTTCATGAAACCAGGCGTTCATGATTAATTCGATCGTGGTAACGATCGAGGCAATGATAAGAACGAATACCGGGATTCGAATTTCCGATTTTAGCCAGGGGCGTATCAGTGAAACGATGCTGTTAGATAAGACCAGGGTCATCAGGGTGGCGATGCCAAGCCCGAGGCCGTTGATCACGGTTCCCGTTACTGCGAGTAAGGGACACAGACCCAATAATTGCACCAGTGCAACATTATTTGTCCACAGGCCACTCTTACTGATTTTTAAAGCGGCGGTTTGAATCTCGGTCTTCTCGGTCATTTTCTTTCTGCCTTATCAGGCGGTGCGCTAAATAACATGTTCTGGTTCTTGTCAAAGTATAGCAGGGCATTATGTACCGCTTTCACTACTGCACGTGGGGTAATGGTGGCACCGGTGAACTGGTCAAATACGCCGCCATCACGTTTAACTTTCCAGCCTTTCTCATCTGGATGGCAGAGAGATTTGCCATCAAAACCCAGTATCCAGTTTGAATGGCTGATGCTGACAACATCGCCCAGCCCCGGTGTCTCACGATGTTTGACGACTCTAACACCGGCCAGTTGACCGTCTGCTTTAATGCCGACCAGTAAATGGATAGGGCCATTGTACCCATTGGCAGCGATAGTTGAAAAAACCACGGCAATATTCTGCCTGTTATTGCGGGCACGGTACGCCAGTGTGTCTTCCTCGGTGCCGAGTAGAGTATCCGGTTTGAGGGTTATGGTGTCGAGTAATAGATCGTTATCATAGGATTGTGCTGGAATGATGTTGTTTAACTTTTTAAGTAAAGTGAGTTTTTCATTGTAGAGGATGTCATCTTCCGTCTGGTTAAATGTTAGACCAACCAGGGTCGCACCAAAGGATGCAAACAGCATGAGCAACGATGCCGTTATCAGGATGTTTTTTAACTGTGTAGTAGAAAACTTCATGCTTTATCTGTTTGGATCGCCATACACTTTTGGCTGCGTGTAATAGTCGATCAGTGGTGCGGCGATATTCATCAACACGACGGCAAATGCGATACCATCAGGGTAACCACCCCAGTTTCGAATGATGTAGACCAGGGCGCCGATGCTGGCTCCATAGATCCACCGACCCCTGGGCGTAGTACTTGCGGTCACCGGGTCGGTGGCGATGAAGAAAGCGCATAACATGGTGCCGCCACTGAAAGCATGAAACAGTGCAGAGCTGTTGTTTGCGTAATCTATGACAGAGAACAGATTAGAGATCAGGACTATGCTGAGCAGAAATGCGGTAGGTATACGCCAGTCGGCAACCCTTTTTTTAACTAACCAGATGCCGCCAGCAAGAAATAACAGGTTGACCCATTGCCAGCCGGTGCCGCTGATGCTGGAGAACAGCGCACTGTATCTGACATTGTTTCTGGTCTCAGCAATATCGTGTAACTGGCTGAGCTGGGTTTTGATCAGATCAATGGGTGTGGCCATTGAGATACTGTCGATGGTCTCTGTTGCCGGCAGGGCGCCAAGAAAGACCCAGTTAAATGTCGTGATGAAATCAGGCCAGCCAGCATTTACGCCCATAGGTGTAGACCATAATGTCATCTCGAGCGGGAACGAGATCATCACTACGATATAACCAACCATTGCCGGGTTGAAAGGATTAAAACCCAGGCCGCCGTATAAGTGTTTGGCCACAGCGATAGCAAACACTGAGGCGATGACGGTTAACCACCAGGGCGCGAGTGATGGCAGAGCCAGTGCTAGTAAGCAGGCGGTGAGTAGGGCGCTGCCATCCATCAGTGTGTGGTAAACATCGTGCTGACGTAACCTTAATATGATGGCTTCGGTTATCAGGCAGACGCTGATGGCGATGATAAGATTAAAGAGAACACCCCAGCCAAAAAAATACATCATTGCCAGTGCGCCCGGGATTAGCGCATACAACACCTTGAACATCATATCCTGTACGCTGATGTTGGCTCTGATATGCGGCGAAGGTGTCTGTTTAAATAACATTTAATTTAGCCGGCTTCTTCATTTTCATTGCCCTTACCTTTATTGCGTTCGGCTTTCTTCGCCTGTGCCCGTGCAATCGCTTCGGCGATGGCCGCCTGTTTATTACCCTTACCTTCGTCCTTGTTACTAGCTGCGTTGTCATTACTTTTCTTTTTTAGTAACTCGCGCTTTTGACGTAATTTTTCTTCACGTTCGAGCTTTATTTTTTCCAGTCTCTGCTGGTGTTTCTCATGGCGTTGGCGAGCAATATCTGATGCTTTACGTTCACGTTCCTGCTGCCAGATCGTTGTTTTGGCATAGCGGTAATATTGTACCAGTGGAATATCACTCGGACAGACGTAAGCGCAGCAGCCGCATTCTATGCAGTCAAACAGGTTATGTTCTATCAAACGGTCAACGTTTTTGCTGCTGGCATACCAGTATAGCTGTTGCGGTAACAGGCGTACTGGACAGACTTCGACACATTTTCCACAGCGGATACAGGGCAGATGTTTTTGTTTATAACTGTTCTCTTCTTTAGCCGTAACCAGTAAGCAGTTGCATGCTTTGACCACGGGTAACGCATCAGAGCGAAGCGAGAACCCCATCATTGGCCCGCCCATGATGAGTTCATCACTATTTTCGGTATAACCACCGCAGTGTTCGATACATGCTCGTATCGGGGTACCGATCAGTACTTCAATGTTCAGTGGCTGTTTGACGCCATGGCCGGTGACAGTGGTGATACGTGATATCAGTGGTTCCTCTAAATAGACCGCACGATAGATGGCATAGGCGGTCGCCACGTTATGACATAACACGCCGATTTCAGCAGGGTATCGGCCTCTGGGTACTTCCTCGCCGGTAATGATCTTTATTAGTTGTTTTTCACCACCACTCGGGTAG
>JBFFVI010000213.1:0-4017 GCA_041570895.1 Gammaproteobacteria bacterium | reverse complement strand
TGCGGTTCGAGAAAAAGTGAGTAAAGAAAAACTTGCAGAAATGGAATCGCTAGAACAAAAAATTACTAAAATTGCACACAGCATCGTGCAGGATGCAATAGACTGCGGAGACCTTGATAAAGCACACCAGCCTCATGTCAGTTCCATTGTGTTCGGCTGCTGGTCGATGCATTATGGTGCCTTGCTGCTAGATCAGTCGGATATACCGTTACATGAATTGGGATTCAGTCCGGTGGTGAATATGTTGTGGCAGAATACCAACGTCTATCTTGATGGTTATAA
Organism: Gammaproteobacteria bacterium; assembly: GCA_041570895.1. GTDB lineage: Bacteria > Pseudomonadota > Gammaproteobacteria > SZUA-229 > SZUA-229. The sequence goes on along the minus strand of JBFFVI010000213.1, from coordinate 3,735 downwards.
TTGGCAACCTTTGAGCACAACAACTGATTCTAAAAAGCTATTTAAAAAAATCTCGTCAGCGCTATTTGACGATCTGTACAATGGTGATGATGAATAACCTGTCACTTCAATAAACCAGGAAATAACGAATAATAAACGGAGAAAACTATGATCGAGTCGTATACGCGTTGGATAATACGCTGGAAGTATCTTGTTGTACTCATCACACTTGCACTGACGTTTGCTGCTGCTTCTGGTGGTCGTTTTTTAGGATTCAGCAATGACTACCGGATGTTTTTCGGGGAAGACAATCCGCAGTTACTTGCCTTTGAAAAAATGCAGGCCACCTTCAATAAAAATGACAATGTATTGTTTGTTGTCACGCCTAAATCAGGAAAGGTTTTCACTAAAGAGACCCTGACTGTCATCAAAGACATCACTAAAGAAGCCTGGCAGACTCCCTACTCCACACGCGTCGACTCGATCACTAATCATCAGCACACTGCTGCTGAAGAAGATGACCTGATGGTTGATGATCTAGTTGTTGATCCGGACAGTTTAAGCGATAGCGACCTGTTAAAGATTCAATCCATCGCCATCAATGAGCCAATGTTGGTGCATAGGCTGGTATCACCCGACAGTAAATTTGCCGGTATAAACGTCACCGTACAACTGCCCGGTAATGCGCTGGATGAAGTTCCAAAAACAGTCGCATTCGCACGTGAACTAAAACAGAAAATGCTGGCTAAATATCCAGACGTGGAAATACGTTTGGTCGGCATGGCAGTGATGAACAATGCATTTCCTGAAGCCAGTCAGGATGATGTCGCCAACCTCTATCCGCTTGCACTTGGTTTTATCGTTCTTACCTTATTTATCCTGTTACGCGGGCTAAGCGGCACCATTGCAACGTTCATCATGATCATCATGTCCATCATGACAGCGATGGGACTGGCTGGCTGGTCAGGCATCTTACTGTCGCCCCCTGTCATGTCAGCACCTATCATGATACTGACCATGGCGGTTGCGGATGCGGTCCACCTACTAGTGACCATGCGGCATGAACTCGCTATCGGCATGGATAAAAATAAAGCCATGATCGAAAGTATGCGGATCAACTTCCGTCCGATTTTTGTCACTACCTTAACCACGATCCTCGGTTTTTTAAGTCTTAACTTCAGTGATGCGCCACCGTTTCACGACCTGGGAAATATTGCGTCCATAGGTGTTGCCGCAGCATTCATCTACTCGATCACTTTCCTGCCGGCACTCGTCAGCATATTACCCGCCACCGGAAAACGTGAGGTTGCCGGCAAACAGATGATGACAAAGTTTGGTGAGTTTGTTATTGCCAAACAAAAATCACTCTTGATCGCTAACACCCTTCTCATTATCGGACTGGCAGCACTGGTTCCACTGAATGAATTAAACGATCAGTTTGTAAACTATTTTGATGAGAGCATAGAATTTCGCCGCGACTCGGATTACGCAGCAGAAAACCTGACCGGTGTGTACTATATCGACTATGCCTTAGGCACAGGCGAGTCCGGCGGCATCAGTGAACCAGAGTATCTTGCCAATGTAGCCAAATTCTCACAATACCTGCGCGCACAGCCTGAAGTGATGCATGTGCAGACGATCTCGGATACATTCAAACGCTTAAACAAAAATATGCATGGTGATGACCCGGCCTGGCAGCGTCTGCCAGAAGAACGTAATCTTGCTGCGCAATATTTATTGTTATATGAAATGTCACTACCATATGGCCTGGATCTAAATAACCAGATCGATGTTGACAAGTCGGCAACGAAGATTGCTGTCACCTTAAAAACATTGACTTCCAACGAAGTGATCGCCTTCGATGACGCCACCATAAAATGGTTGAAAGAGAACATGCCAGAGATTCAACCATATAATAGTAGCCCTACGATCATGTTTGCGCATTTAGGTAAGCGCAATATCAACAGTATGCTTACCGGCACCAGTGTCGCACTGGTATTGATATCTGCAGTACTGATATTTTTCCTGGGCTCACTTAAATACGGTGTTATCAGCCTGCTACCTAACCTGACACCGGCACTGGCTGCATTTGGTATCTGGGGGATCACCGTCGGACAGGTCGGTATTGGCCTATCCATCGTTACCGGCATGACCTTAGGTATCATCGTCGACGACACCGTACATTTTTTAAGTAAATACCTGCGGGCACGTCGAGAAAAAGGCCTAAGCTCTGAAGATGCTGTGCGTTATGCATTCAACAATGTCGGCCTGGCCTTACTGGTCACATCAATTGTTCTAGTCGCCGGTTTTATGATTATGGCGCAGTCTCATTTTTACTTAAATTCAAGCATGGGACTATTAACCAGTGTCGTCATCATGCTCGCGCTGTTTATCGATCTAACACTGTTACCACCATTACTGATGAAATTCGCTGGTACTAGCAAAGGAAATAAATCATGAAAATTATAAAACACATATTTTTAATTACCGCCCTGCTGTCTTCACCATTGCTGGCATTTGCAGAAACGGCTGAAGAAAAAGGTCTCGCCATTGCTGTTGAAGCAGACAGAAGAGATACCGGCTTTGAAGACTTTACCGCCAACATGGTGATGGAGCTTCGTAACAAACAAGGCGACGTAAGTATCCGTACTATCCGTTTACAAACACTGGAAGTAAAAGGAGACGGTGATAAGTCTATGTCGATATTTGATAAACCAGCCGATGTTAGTGGCACCGCGTTTCTCACCTTTTCGCATGCCATAAAACCAGATGAACAATGGTTATATCTGCCTGCCTTAAAACGCGTCAAACGCATTAACTCAAAAAATAAATCTGGTCCATTCATGGGTAGCGAGTTTGCCTACGAAGATTTAGCTTCGCAGGAGATCGAAAAATATACTTATAAATACCTGCGTGACGAACCACTTAACGGTGTCGATTGTTTCGTCATAGAACGTTATCCTGCATATGAGCATTCTGGTTACACTCGACAGCTTGTCTGGGTAAACAAAGATAAATATGTCGCCGAGAAGATTGAGTTTTACGACCGAAAGAATGATCTTTTAAAAACACTGGTGAACTCTGGTTACCAGCAATACCTGGGACAATACTGGCGAGCTAGCGAGATGATAATGGAGAACCATCAAACAGGAAAAAGTACAATTTTAAAATGGCAGAATTACCAGTTTAAAACCGGCTTAGAAGACAAAGACTTCAGTCGAAACAGCCTTAAACGTGCTCGATAAGCTGATAAATAAAAATGTCCAGTAAAATACTGTCATTGCGAGAAAAGCGAAGTCATTTCCTTTATACGATACTGCAGTGTAAAGAGATTGCTGCATGCCTCGCAACCTCAGCTATTTTCCTGCTCAGCGGCAGTGCATACAGTGCTGAACTCTCCGGTTATATCGGCGCACAGGAGAAATTATTTTTTGAAGATCCACTTAGCCCGGTACAGCATAACAGCTACCTGTCTGCCGTTGCCGAACCTGAGTTTTTCCATGACTGGGACGATGGCACACAGAACCTCGAAGTGAAACTCTTTTACCGTGCCGATCAGCATGATGATCAACGCACACACGGTGATATCCGAGAACTCTCCTGGACCGGTGTGTTTGAACACTGGGAAGTACGGGCTGGTATCAGTAAAGTTTTCTGGGGAGTTGCGGAAACACAACACCTTGTCGATGTCGTCAACCAGACTGATCTGGTTGAAAATCTGGATGGTGAAGACAAACTGGGTCAGCCCATGATCAG
>JBFFVI010000212.1:0-4037 GCA_041570895.1 Gammaproteobacteria bacterium | reverse complement strand
GACATCGACCATGACCCTGGAACTGTTACTAAGAACCGACTCCATCATTTCCAGATATAAACGTTCGCGCGTTATTGCTGGTGCTTTTTTATATTCGGTCAACAACTGGGTAAAACGCTCCGCCTCACCCTCAGCTCTTGCGATTACTTCATTATTATAGGCATCGGCTTCTTCACGCATACGCGCACTGGCACCACGTGCTTTTGGTATAACTTCATTACGGTAAGCTTCCGCCTCGTTTTTAAAACGTTCTTCATCCTCACGCGCCTGGGTTACATCATCAAACGCATCTTTCACCGCTTCTGGTGGTTTGGCACTCTGTATGTTTACTTTAAAGATGGTCAGACCCGTCTGATAATTATTGACAATTTCCTGAATGATCTCTTTTACCTGTATGGCAATTTCACCACGACCTTCAGTGATGACATAATCCATCTTGCTGCGGCCGATGCTTTCACGCAGGGCACTTTCTGTTACCTGTGAAAGTGAAGCCTCTGGGCCTCTCACGTTGAAGGTATATTTTTCAGCATCATCAATCTGATATTGCACGGTTCCGTGAATATCAACGATATTTTCATCCTGCGTTAGCATGGTTGAATTTATTGGAATGGTATAGACCTTGGTCACATCCACTTTTTCGACACGCTCTATCGGTATCGGAAAATGCCAGTGCAGGCCTTTCTGTGTGGTGTAGACATGTTCGCCAAAACGGAACACCAGAGCGCGCTCTGCCTCTTCGACCTTATAAAAACCGGTTACCATCCAGAAAAGAAACAGGATAGCGATGACCAGCCCTATACCGAAGCCGCCCGCCGAACCCATTTTGTTGCCGCCACTGGAACTGCCGCCTTTGCCACCAAACAGGCTGCCGAATTTTTTCTGAAGATTTTTGAATACCTCATCCAGATCAGGCGGCCCCTGGTCACCACGATTCCCCTTATTAGTACTCCAGGGATCTTTATCGCCATTACCACCCGGTTCGTTCCAGGCCATGTCGTGCTTATTGTTGTCTTGCTCTCGCATATTATATTTCCAGAATTCGATTCTTAAGGTTGTGGTGCGTAGAAGACACCCGCAAACGTGCCATTCTACCTGAATATTTTTTTAAAAAAAGCTTTTTACAGCAGAGGCGAAAAGGCGCAGAGTTTCTTGATGGTTATGCCTGTGAAGTTGTAGGCAGTTAACAATTCACCTCAGAGTCATTGCATCACAGAGGTGAATATGTATAAAAAGGAGATTATACCAGCATCGACTCCAGCGCTATCTGCTCACGCGACTCAAACTGGTTTAAATCCCGGCGTGAAATACTGATCTGCAATAGATAGCGACCTTCTTCATCGATTGATTCGTTACGAATGGCGCCCATTTCAAATAATTTTGACCGTAAGCGGGCATCTGCGGGCATTAACGACAGCTTACCTTCTACCATCTGCTCGCGAAACAGGTCCATCAGCGTCTGTTTTAGTAGATCAATACCTTTACCTGATTCGACCGATAACCAGACGCGTTTGACACTGCCATCATCGGCATAATCGAGCCGTGGTTTTGTTCCAGTTAGATCGATTTTATTCATCACCTGGATACAGGGCACGTCATCGGCACCTATCTGTGACAGCACCTTCTCCACCTCTGCAATATTGGCATCTCTATTTTCATCAGCAGAATCAATCACATGAAGCAACAGTTGCGCTTCCGCTGTTTCCTGTAAAGTCGATCGAAAGGCATTCACCAGGTCATGTGGCAGATGGCGTATGAATCCGACGGTATCAGCAAGGATGAGCGAAACATCTTTGGCCAGATCGACACGACGCAGGGTTGGATCCAGGGTGGCAAACAGCTGATCCTGTACATAGACCTCATCTTCACTCAAGACATTAAACAGGCTGGATTTGCCCGCATTGGTATAACCGACCAGTGAAACCGTCGCAATCTCCGCTTTCTGCCGGGACTGCCTGCCCTGTTCACGCTGTTTTTTGACCTTTTCCAGACGCTTGTTGATCTGTTTGATACGAAGCCCGAGCAAACGGCGGTCAGTTTCCAGCTGGGTTTCACCGGGACCGCGCAAACCGATACCGCCTTTTTGCCGCTCGAGATGGGTCCAGCCACGAACCAGACGGGTGGAGAGATGTCTTAGCTGGGCTAATTCAACCTGTAACTTACCCTCAAAAGAACGCGCCCGTTGTGCAAAGATATCCAGGATTAAACCGGTGCGATCGAGTACACGACACTCGATCAAACCTTCCAGGTTGCGCTCCTGCGATGCTGCCAGCTGATGATTAAATAACACCAGGTCAGCGTCGTATTGCTTCACCAGCTCAGCGATTTCTTTGGCTTTACCGCTACCGATAAAATATTTTGGATCGGCTCTCTGACGGCTGGTGGTAGCTATCGTCATTATCTCTGCACCAGAGGATAACACCAGCTCCTTAAATTCAGATAAATTTTCACGATGTGCCTCATCGTATATATCCATATGGACAAGGATGGCCCGGTTGCCTCCTTCGACGCGTTCGACTTCTAACATTTAGTGTTCTTCAAATTGTTGCTCTATTGGTGTTGATTATGATCGGGCAAAGCTTCCGCTCCTGCTCACGCCCCTTACCTACTTCCTGTAGGCAAAAAAAAGGCCGCCTATGGCGACCATTTCATATCGTCGAGACGATTATACTCAATTCCCACTATTGCCGTCAGCCTCGACTTCAGTATCATCACTCCATTTAATCTGGCGTGATGGTACAACGGTAGAAATGGCATGTTTATATACCATCTGCGTTACTGTGTTTTTTAGCAGTACAGCAAATTGGTCAAATGATTCGATTTGTCCCTGCAATTTAATACCGTTTACCAAAAAGATAGATACTGGAACTCTTTCTCTTCTCAACGCATTTAAATAAGGGTCTTGTAAATGGTGCCCCTTTGACATATTTGGCTCCTCGTTATTGTTATTATATGAGGTTGTAGACATTATCTACCCAGAACCGTTCCCGGCACAAGCTAATGTTACCCCACTATGATAGTAAAATTTTGAGGTTTTTCAGGACTTTCGAGGTATTTAATGTTTTTGGGTCGATAAAATTGCATTCTGTCTCTTTTCTCAGCCAGGTCATCTGGCGTTTTGCCAGTTGTGCCGTGGCTATGATGGCCTTTTCCCGCATCTCATCATAGCCATAATCACCCGCCAGATACGCCCATACCTGGCGGTAACCGACAGCGCGTATCGATGGCATCTCTGGTTGAAGGTCGCCTCGATTAAACAAACCCTCCACTTCGTCGATAAAGCCCTGTTTGAGCATCTGATCAAAACGTTGAATTATGCGCTGTCGCAGCTCAACACGGTCATCAGGCATTAATGCTATCTTTATTCGTCGATAAGGGAAGCTGGCTTTATCGCTACTCTGCTGTTGCTCCTGCCAGAAGTCTGTCAAAGTTTTCCCGGTAAAGTCAAATAACTCTAGTGCCCTTTTGATCCGTTGCGGGTCATTCGGATGTATGCGTTCAGCAGACACCGGATCAACCTTTTTCAGGCGTTCGTGCATCGCCAGGATACCGTTGGTATTTGCTTCAAGCTCGATCGCCTGCTTTACCGATTCATCCACCATCGGCATATCCGCCATACCTTTTTGCAAGTTATTGAAATATAACATGGTACCACCGACCAGTAGAGCGATACGTTGCGATGATACGCTTTGCTGGATCAGGGTTAACGCATCATCACGAAACTGGCCTGCCGAATAAACCTCTGCCGGGTCGATGATATCGATTAGATGATGCGGCGCTTGCTGCAGGGTTTGCGCATCCGGTTTGGCAGTACCGATATCCATGCCGCGGTAAACCAGCGCGGAATCAACACTTATCAGGTCGGCGTCTAACTGCTCATGGAGAGCCAGCGCCAGGTCGGTTTTACCGGTGGCTGTCGCCCCCATGATAAAAACGGTAATGGGCGAGTCTACCGATTCACCAGACTGGATAATTAAATCTTTCATTATTAATACACTAAAAAACTTTACCGCAGAGGCGCAGAGACGCTGAGTTTTTAT
>JBFFVI010000211.1:0-4043 GCA_041570895.1 Gammaproteobacteria bacterium | reverse complement strand
GCCAGCGCCAGTAGATACTCATGCTCACGCCAGCACTCTCGGCACCATGTGGCCCATACATTCAACAGCCAGACCTGGCCCTTCATCGCTGCAGAGCTTACCGTCTGTTCAGGATTAATAAGGTCAGGCAAGGAAAAGTCGGGGGCCTTTTTACCGATAAATTCTGTTGGTATATCCCTCGGGTTATAATCGCCCTGGGTCATCAGGGTCATCATATACAAAAGCAACGATGCCACTAACAGAAAAATAATAAACGGCGTAAAACGTCGCAGCTTGCTGGGCTTTATCTCACTCATAATCAACAACCTGTTAAGCGTTTGCTGTTTCCAGTTTCCTGCTCACTTTTTGGCGAACAGTCTGCCTGTAGCGACGATCACTTACAGCAAGCACGCCACCGATGGTCATCAGGATACAGCCCAGCCAGATCCAGCGGATCAATGGCTTATAATATATCCGCATACTCCAGGCACCATTTTCAAGCTCTTCGCCTAAAGCACCATACAGGTCACGGAAGAAGGTTTTATCAATCGATGCATCCGTCATCGGACTGCTCTTACCGCTATAAACTCGTTTCTGCGGGAACAGTTCACCTCTCTTTTCGCCATCAGACCAGACCTCAATGATGGCTTCGTCAGCCACGTAATTCTCGCCCTGCACTTTTCTTGTCCCCAGAAAACGGAAATCATAGCCGGCGATGTTATAACTGCTGCCAGGCACCATGCGCAGGTCCTTTTCTATATTGTATGTCATAGTCACTGTGACACCCGCAATGAAAACCGCAACTCCCAGGTGAGCCATTACCATGCCGGCATAAGAGAGTGACAGCCTCATCTTTTGAGCCAGGCGCGAGAACAGATCTTTAAGCGTGGTGATCGCTATCCACAGTGCCGCCGCCAGACCAAGACCTGTGGCAATGTTTAATTCATCTTCGAACATGAAGGGCAATAACAGTCCAAGCAGTAATGACACCACAAACATCAGACTCATCCGCCGGGCAATCCGCGACCAGCTGTCCCCTTTCCAGCGTATGGACGGGCCCACGCCCAGTAACAGTGCCAACGGGATGGCTACCAGCGCAAACATGGTATCAAAGTAAGGCCGCCCAACCGAAATCTTGCCGAGACCAAAGGCATCCATCACTAGCGGATACATGGTACCTACGAATACCGCAGCAGCAGCGGTGAGAAAAATAATATTATTCAGCAGCAAGGCAGACTCACGCGAGAACCACTTGAAACGGCCGCTGCTGATAACGGTCTCAGACCGCCATGCATAGAGTGCCAGCGAACCGCCGACGACAACGATGAGAAAAGCCAGTATAAACACGCCACGTGCCGGATCTGTTGCAAAAGCATGTACCGAAACCAGCACGCCGGATCGAACGATAAAGGTACCGAGAAGGCTCAATGAAAAAGCCAGTATCGCCAGCAATACCGTCCAGCTTTTAAACACGCCTCGTTTTTCGGTACTCGCCAGAGAATGGATTAATGCAGTGCCTACCAGCCATGGCATAAATGAAGCATTCTCAACCGGATCCCAGAACCACCAGCCACCCCAGCCCAGCTCGTTATAAGCCCACCAGCTACCAAGAGCGATACCAATAGTGAGAAAACTCCAGGCAATCGTCGTCCAGGGTCGTGACCAGCGCGCCCAGGTTGCATCCAGTTTGCCACCGAGCAACGCGGCAACAGCAAAGGCAAACGCAACCGAGAAACCAACATAACCCATGTACAACAGGGGCGGATGTATAATCAGCCCAGGATCCTGCAACAGCGGATTTAACTCACTGCCATCCGCCGGCATGGGAAAAATACGTTCAAACGGGTTGGAGGTGAACAGCATGAACGCCAGGAAACCAGTACTGATCATCGCCATCACGGAAAGCACACGCGCCATCAATATCTCGGGGAGATTGCGGCTATAAACCGCAACAGCGACAGTCCAGATCGACAGTATCAACGACCACAGTAATAAAGAGCCTTCATGTGAACCCCATACGCCGGAAATTCTATACATCAGCGGCTGCACCAGGTTCGAATGCTGGGATACATATAACACCGAAAAATCATGTACGATGAATGCATGCGTCAACGCTGCATAGGCCAGACCAACAAATAACAGCTGAGTTAATGCCGCTGGCCGTGCCAGAGACATTAATGTCGCATTATTTTTTGCCGCACCGATCAGCGGCACCACGCTCTGCACGATAGTAATAGCAAAAGCGATGATTAATGCAAAATGTCCAAGTTCAGGAATCATAGTCGTTCTCTGGCAGGTGTTATATCAAGGGGTATTTTTAGATCTTGCCGGACTTTTCTTTCGCGGCCTGTTCAGCCGCCTTCAGCGCATCGGCCACTTCAGGCGGCATGTAATTTTCATCATGTTTTGCTAACACTTCCTGGGCAACGAAGCTGCCATTTTCCTGCAGCTTACCCATGGCGACGATACCCTGACCTTCACGGAACAGATCCGGCAAAATCCCGGTATATGCAACGGTCATAACTTCCGTATTATCGGTGATATCAAACCGCACCGTCAGGCTGTCCGGCTCACGTATCACGCTACCATCGACGACCAGGCCGCCAACACGAAACGAATGTGTCAGTGGCGCTTCACCCTCTTTTACCTGTGTCGGGCTGTAAAAATATAACAGGTTTTCTTCAAACGCTGTCAGACCTAACACGGTTGCCACCGCAACACCAAAAACAATAGCAAAAATTAATACTTTTCTACGACTTCTTTTATTCATAAATATATATGCGGCCTATTTAACCGCCTGTTAATTGCTCTCTTTTAATCGCCCGCTTGATACGCGCAATCACCTTTCTTCGCTGTATTATCGGCGAGATAATATTTGCCAGCATCACTAAAAACGTCAGTCCATAAGATGTCCAGACAAAAAACGCGTAACCGCCCATATTAAAAAATTCTGACCAGTTCATTTTATAACTTCTCTATCAGTTCTCTAACCCAGCGGCGATTTCGGTCACGATACAGTGCTTCGTTTCGTGTTCTCACCAGAACCAGTGCTGCATAAAACAGTTTAAATGCCACCGCCATCAACAATAGCGGAATCAGCATATCGATGTGCATCGATGGTTTGTCGAACTTTGTTACCGTCGCACCCTGGTGCAGGGTATTCCACCATTCTACAGAATAATGAATGATGGGAATATTCACTACGCCGACGATGGCCAGCAAACCACTGGCTTTATCGGCACTGCGCTGATCTTCGATCGCCGACTGCAGCGCCATATAGCCAAAGTATAGAAACAGTAAAATCAGCTCCGAAGTCAGCCGTGCATCCCATACCCAGTACGCACCCCACATCGGTTTTCCCCATAAAGCACCGGTCACCAGTGCGATGAAGGTGAATGAGGCACCGATGGGCGCGCTCGCGGCTGCAACCATATCCGCCAGTCGAATCTGCCAGATTATGCCTATTCCTGCTGACACTGCCATCACCATATAGACAAACAGCGACATCCAGGCAGCCGGCACATGAATAAAGATAATCCGATAACTTTCGCCCTGCTGATAATCCGTCGGTGCGACAAATAAACCCAGATACAGACCGTACAGCCCGATCAACAGTGCGCTAATAGTGAACCATTTTATCAACGGCGCTGACATGCTGTAAAAGTGTTTAGGTGAAGAAAATCGCTGTATCCAGTTCCACATAATATAAGTCGTTTAGTTGCTGCTCTCTACCGAGATGCCGTAATGCGTAATGCGACCGAAGTCGCCAGGGGTGCCAGTGAGGCGGCCAATGCTAACACAGCGCCCAAAAACAATAATTGACCTGTAACTGGCAAGCCGTCCGTAGCCACATCAACCGCATTCGCCCCAAAAATAAGTATCGGAATGTATAACGGCAGAATGATTAGAGACAACAAAACACCGCCACGGTTCACTGCCACCGTTAATGATACACCAATGGCTCCCACCAGGCTCAATACCGGCGTACCCAGCAACAGGCTGTATATCAGTACGATAACCGCATCCATCGGCAGGGACATAATCAGCCCCAGCAACGGTGCAAT
>JBFFVI010000210.1:0-4050 GCA_041570895.1 Gammaproteobacteria bacterium | reverse complement strand
GCCTTCGACCAGAGCATGTGGGTTGTAACGCAAGATCTCTCTGTCTTTACAGGTACCAGGTTCAGACTCGTCTGAATTACACACCAGATATTTTTGCACCGGCGCAGTCCGTGGCATAAAGCTCCACTTCAGACCGGTAGGAAAACCCGCGCCGCCGCGACCGCGCAGGCCGGATTTTTTAACCTCTTCGATCACATCTTCTGGTGAAATCTTGTCTTCAAGAATCTTCCGCCATGCCTGGTAACCACCGGTTTTCAGATAGTTTTCATAAGACCATGATTCACCTTCAAACTGCAGGGTAGCAAAACACACCTGCTCGTTTTTGGTGTTGACCTGAGGCTTGGTCACTTCGGGTTTAAGCTGATTAGTTGATGACATAAGACCCGTTACTCCAGACCATCTAAAATCTCATCGACTTTTTCAGGCGTAAGATTTTCATAGTAAACGTGATTAACCTGCATCATCGGGCCACCGGCACAAGCTGCAAGACATTCTTCTTCTTTTTTAAGATAGATGCGACCGTCGTCAGTACTTTCACCGATCTTGATATTTAATTTTTTCTCAACATGATCAACGATGCTCTGCGAACCCATTAACATGCAACAGATATTGGTACAGATGGCCACATTATTACGCGCCACCGGTTTCAGTTCATACATCGAATAAAAAGTCGCGACTTCATAGACTTCAATCTTTGCCAGGCCGAGATAATCAGCAACCAGAGTCATCAGCTCTTCGGTCAGAAATCCATTGTTTTCATGCTGCACGACATTGAGCGCACCCAGCAGTGCAGATTTTTTCTGATCCGCGGGAAAATGCGATAGCAGCTCGTCGATCTCTTCACGCGCATGCGCCGATAATTGCGTCATAGCAATCGTTTCCGTAGTCATTATCGATCCACCTCACCAAACACCAGGTCCTGGGTACCGATAATGGCAACGACATCAGCCAGCATATGGCCACGGACCATCTCATCCAGCGCCGACAGATGCACAAAACCTGGTGGGCGAATTTTTAGACGATAAGGTTTATTGGCACCATCAGAGATCAGGTAACAGCCGAACTCACCCTTAGGGTGCTCAACCGCTGCATACGCCTCACCCTCCGGCAGACAGAAACCTTCGGTAAATAATTTAAAATGATGGATCAATGATTCCATGTCCGCCTTCATTTCTTCCCGTTTTGGTGGCGCGATCTTGTGGTTCTGCAACAGTACCGGACCCTCGTTAACACGCAGCCAGTCAATGCATTGCTTGATGATGCGATTCGATTCACGCATCTCCTGGATGCGGACCAGGTAACGATCGTAGCAGTCACCATTGGTACCAACGGGGATGTCGAACTCCATTCGATCATAAACTTCGTATGGCTGTTTCTTACGCAGATCCCAGGCAATGCCGGATCCACGCATCATCGGGCCGGTAAAACCGAGTGCTATCGCACGTTCGGGAGAAACGATACCGATATCGACGGTACGCTGTTTCCAGATACGGTTATCGGTTAACAGCGTTTCATATTCATCGACATACGCCGGAAAACGTTCGGTGAAATCCTGCAGAAAATCGAGCAGCGTGCCCTGACGATTTTCATTGAGTTTATTGACTTCGCGCTGGCTATGCCATTTGGATTTTTGATAGTGCGGCATACTATCAGGCAGGTCACGAGCAACACCGCCAGGGCGATAATAAGTTGCGTGCAGACGCGCGCCTGAAACAGCTTCATAGACATCCATCAGATCTTCGCGTTCGCGGAAGGCATAGAGGAACATGGTCATGGCGCCGACATCGAGTGCATGCGTGCCGATCCATAACAGGTGATTAAGGATTCGCGTAATCTCATCGAACATGACGCGGATATATTGCGCACGTTCTGGTACCTGCACGTTCATCAGCTTTTCCATCGCCAAAACATAACCGTGTTCATTGCACATCATGGAAACGTAATCCAGCCTGTCCATATAACCGATGCTCTGATTATAAGGTTTGGATTCAGCTAATTTTTCAGTAGCGCGATGCAACAGGCCGACATGCGGGTCGGCACGCTCGATGACCTCACCATCCATCTCCAGCACCAGGCGCAATACGCCGTGTGCAGCAGGATGCTGCGGTCCATAGTTAAGGGTAAAGTTACGAATTTCAGGCATCTGTATTCTCCACTGTGGCATCGTCTACAGATACATCAGAGTCAAAGCGACCGTCATCACGAATCACCCGCGGCACCAGTACACGCGGCTCGATACTGACCGGTTGATAAACCACGCGCCGCTGTTCTTCATCATATTTCATTTCAACATGACCGATAAGCGGGAAATCTTTTCTGAATGGATGACCGACAAAACCATAATCCGTCAGGATACGGCGTAGATCCGGATGACCTTCAAAGATGATGCCATACAGATCAAAAGCCTCACGCTCAAACCAGTTTGCTGATGGCCATATTTCGATCACAGAAGGTACTACGGGTACTGCATCGCTCGCACAATAAACGCGAACCCGTAGACGATGGTTATGCGCAATCGACATCAGGTGATAAACTGCTGCAAAACGAGGTCTGTCAGTATTAACATAATCAGGATCATCGCCAAATCGTAAGCGTGCACCCGTCGCTGGCTCTACACCACGACTAAAACCGGTAGTGGTCGTTGATTCAGTTGCCCACTCGACACTGCCGTATTCAGAATAATCTACGCCACAGACATCGATCAACTGGTCGAATTTAAGTGTTGTGTCGTCTCGCAGTTTTTCGAAAACAGATAACGCATCTTTAGGTGAAACTTCGATGGTCACTTCACCAGAAACATCGTTCTGCACGACGACGTTAGATTGCAGTTGCGACGCAAAGCTAGTGGCGAGAGCCTGTGATAATTCTTCTACGTTCCTGCAAGCTTACCTATGTACTGGTGATATCCCGATATTTAGCGGGTTGAGAATTAGCAGGGTCAGCGTCAACTGGTTGTCTGGCAATGGTATTGGTGCGGCGAATTTTATTCTGTAGTTGCAATATGCCATACAACAGGGCTTCCGCTGTTGGCGGACAGCCTGGCACATAGATATCAACCGGAACGATACGATCACAGCCACGCACAACCGAATAAGAATAATGGTAATAACCACCACCGTTGGCACATGAACCCATGGAGATAACCCAACGCGGCTCAGCCATCTGGTCATACACTTTGCGTAGCGCAGGCGCCATCTTGTTACATAGGGTACCAGCAACAATCATTACATCCGACTGTCGCGGGCTTGGACGGAACAACATGCCAAAGCGATCGAGGTCATAACGCGAGGCACCCGCCTGCATCATCTCGACCGCACAACAGGCCAGACCAAAAGTCACTGGCCACATAGATCCAGTGCGCGCCCAGTTGATTAGCTTATCAGCCGAGGTGGTAACAAAACCTTTTTCTAAAACACCTTCTATTCCCATTCCAGCGCTCCTTTTTTCCACTCATAGATGAAACCGATCACCAGCACGCCAAGGAATAAACCCATCGCCAGGATGCCAAACAAACCAATCTTATCGAGCACGACAGCCCAGGGGAATAAAAATGCGATCTCGAGATCAAAGATAATAAAGAGGATAGCGACCAGATAATAACGCACGTCGAATTTTAAACGCGCATCCTCAAAGGCCTCAAAACCACACTCGAACGGTGAGTTTTTAGCTTCATCGGGTTTTGAAGTCGCCAGTACAAAACCACCGACAAACATGGCACCAACACCAACCATCATGCCAATGATAAGAAATATCAATACCGGCAAATAATTCTCGAGCATTTTCTCGACCCTTTGTTTTATTACTTATTGTATTTACGTAAAGATGCATTTTTATCAAACACACCTCAATCAACGCTTCCTGCAGCCCAAATTTATTATTGGTTTATTATCTGGCTTCCTGCGCTATATATTAATCTGGTGCCGATGGCCGGAGTCGAACCGGCACAGCTTTCGCCACACGCCCCTCAAGCGTGCGTGTCTACCAATTTCACCACATCGGCGATAGTCTTTTAACTACTCACCTGCTGGAGGCGGCACGTCCGCTGGTGGC
>JBFFVI010000209.1:0-4059 GCA_041570895.1 Gammaproteobacteria bacterium | reverse complement strand
AGAGAATGACTTTGACTTCATCATCACCGGCGAAGTCATGGGACAGCGACCGATGTCACAAAGAAAAGACCTGCTCCCTGTGGTAGTAAGTGAGTCTGGCGCCGATGACCGTCTGCTCAGGCCACTGTGCGCTAAAAATCTTGCTGCCACACTGCCCGAACGCGAAGGCTGGGTCGATCGTGAAAAGCTGGAAGGCTTCAGTGGCCGTAACAGAAAACCGCAGATGGCGCTAGCCGCTAAATTCGGTTTTGAAGATTACGCAACACCTGCCGGAGGCTGCTGCTTTCTTACCGATAAAAACTACTCCGACAAACTGGTCGACCTGTGGCAAGCAAGAAACAAAAAAGAGTACGAACTCGATGACATCATGCTGTTAAAAGTCGGCAGACATCTGCGGCCACAGCCACATTACAAATTAATCGTCAGTCGCGAGGATGGTGAAAACAAGTTCCTTCAGGGTTATAAGAAACATTTTTCGACCATAGAGATAAAAAGCCACAACGGCCCGCTAACGCTGATCGATGGTAAATTAAGTGACGAAGACTTTCGGTTTGCGGCGCGCATCGCCGCACGCTTCAGCCAGGGCCGCGACGCAGACGAGGTTACGGTAAAAGTTACCAGCAAAGATGGCAAAGAACAGCTATTTGAGATCACCCCGATGCCGGCATCAGAGGTAAAACAGGAATGGTATATCTAGAGACTTACGAAAGATGAGCCATTACACCTTAGATGCCCGCAACAGCTTATGCCCGATGCCGGTAATCAAAACACAGAACAAAGTCGCTGAACTACAGCCTGGCGACACCCTCGAAGTGACCTGCACCGATCCTGGCGCACTCAATGACATCCCGGCATGGTGTCGTATTAACGGTCACACCGTTATAGAGACACAGGAAAAAAACGAGGAAGTAATAATAACTGTCCAGGTCGCCTGATAACAAATAAAACAGGCTCTACGCATCATTTAGTAATTTACTTAGCGATATAGTTTTGTATCTCGCCTAACTTTCTTATCTGTGGACGCTGCATATCGATATAACCTGGCATTGCCTGCACCGCTTTCATCGCCTGCTGCTGAGTAGCATAACTGCCAGACAACAATACATATTTTTCTGACGCACCATCATTAAGCGAAAAGTAAGATAATGGATCTTTCAGATAATAATTATAACGCCGAGCAATTTCAAACAGGGCGTCTTTGTTATCTACATAGGCCAGCTGTACGGTGAAATGCTCTTTTGGCAAAGCCGTTATCCAGCCTTCACCATGTAAGATATTATCATTGCCAATCTGGCTGAATGGCGCTGTCTGGTTGAAGCGGCCTTCGACACTTTGCACCTGGTCCTGCACGCTGGCAATCTCCTTTTTCAGATCAGCCAGTGAATTACCTGTCACTGCGTTAGCACTCACTTGCTCCTGTTGCATACTGGTCAGCTGGCTATCGATATTTACACTGCGTTCTACATACCTGGCATCATTCAATGCAAACTGATTCTGTTGCGTAAAATACAGCACGGCCGTAACAACCAGCAACAGAAATAAACTAACAGTAACGATACTAAAGTGCTTTGTCTCACGATCTGAAAGTACAGCAACTTTATCGATGATATCGGACGCTGCTTTTTGCAGGCTGTTAATAACCAGTCCATGATCGGCGGTTAGTGCTTCGAGTTCATCGGTGCGTACTTTCAGCTCATTAACACCCGCGAACAACGTCTCTGAACTTTTCTGCAGCTGTACGATATTGGCATCCATCCGCTGGCTCGAAACGGTCAACTCTGCTGAAGTGATTTCCAGCGTTGTTGCACGCCGGATGATAGCTTCATCGACCGATTGTAATTTCAGGATTTTTGCTTTATTGCTGTCGACAGAATTCTCTATCGAATCTGTCTTTTCCTTTGTCGCACCAGAGAGCAATTCAATTTCATTGATTACACTTTTTTCAATCTGCAGCATACTCTCTGTTGTTGATTGAATTTTCTGATTGAGTAATTCACTGGTAAGCTTTGAAGTTTCGACCAGCTGATCAACTCTGGAAGCTACCTGCTGGTTTTTTTGTACGAACTCATGCGACTGAGCGATGGTTGTCTGCTCAAGGTTTCTGATGCCTGACGCCGACTGTTGAGCGACATGACTAACGTCACCATTTAAAGTTTGAATATCATTATCAATACGAGAGGATATTTCTAAAAGTGATTTATAGGCGTTATCGATCTCACCCAGGCGTTTATAAGTTTCCGAAACCTTTGCTGTCAGGTCGGTATCGGTATCGCTTAAACGATCAAGCCCTTCTTCTACACTATTGTTTATCGTCGCCAGTTCGGTACGTAGATGTTCGAGATCGGTATCCAGTGCAGTGATTTTACTATTGATGTCCTTACCAGGCGTTACCGCAGTTACCGAATTGTTGTCATCAAATCTCAGTAAGTTAGATCCGCTGCTTTTTTCTTGTGTCGTTGCGGCGCTCACTGCTTCTTCAGTTTGTATGTTATTTTGGGTCATTTTTCTGCTCACCTTTTAATTGACGGGCAAAAAAGATGTAGCAGCCCATTAGTAGTAAGAGTATACCAAATTAGCTGGTTCTTATATGTTCCTATAGGGAGGTCACGGCTGGAAAAAAGGATATACAGCTAAATCCTGGACAAACTGATCTCAGGCACACTGCTCAATGGTCTTGCCTGCCTGATTATCCAGCCAGCGATTAATAAACCCGGCAACCTCTTCAACCGCATTTAAATTGAGTAATGGCAGATCACCTGTCTCAATATCTTCATCGGAGGCTACCGCAATGATCGATGGATCTTCAGTAAACAGCAACGGCTTTGCTGTAGCAGGTCGGTGCAGCTCGATCTTGGCAAACGGCAGGTGCCGGAAACCTTCCACCAAAACCAGATCCAGGTTTTTCAGGTCTAACTGCTCAACCAGTTGCTTTATATCTGGTTCAGATCGTTTGTCATACTCAGTCAATAGCGCGCTACGCTTATCTGATGCAAGCAAGACCTGGTTGGCACCGGCCTTCCTCAGTTCATAGCTGTCTTTGCCCGGTTGATCGATATCAAAGTCATGGTGCGTATGTTTAATCATGGCAACACGCAGTCCCTGCAGTTTCATTAACGGCAGAAGCTTGACCAGTAAAGTCGTTTTCCCGGTACCGGAATAAGCTGCAAAACCGAGAACCGGTATGTTAAAAACTAATTGTGCTTCATCATATTTTTCCATGAAATATCATTCTCCCTAAGTAACCTGAGCGTAATAAATAACCCTCGATGAGGTTTTCATAATCTTCTTTTATGCCCCGGCTCAAAATTTTCCAGGAGACATACATCGCTGGCAATAACAATAACAGCACTAGCCAGACCGATGAATCTGGCAGTGCATAGGCCGCAAGCGCCAGCAGGTATAACGGCCAGCTAAATAACAAACCTCTCAGCACATGTTTCATCGTAAGCAGCATTATTGCAACCGCACGGCTATAGCGCTGCTTTGGCGAATTATACAACACAGAAAAAACACCGCGTTCAAAATCATTTTTAATATCTGACAAACGCTTAGAATTATATTCTGCCATGGCATCAACACCAGTTATGCTAATGCAGCTCGGGTAGTACACCGACCTGAGGCATCTTAGCCAGACCTGTCTCGCGGGCATGCTCGGCAAATTTTTTGTTACGCCAGAAGAAAGCACCAGGCATCGTCGTCGGCATCACCAGCGCATAAAATAACGCCCGCCCAGTTACTGCTGTTAACAACACGATGACTGCTGCACCTAGCCACAGGACTAGCGCAGCTAAGCCATTCAAATTGATCATTATCATGATGACAGCCAGCACCAGAGCAGACAGTAATCCAAAATTCCTTGCCATGTAGGTATGGCCAAATTTGGTTAGCTGTTCAAAGTGTGCTGCTGCGCCTTCGCCACTGTTTTTCTTTAAATCATACTGGTGCACATAAAGACCGACCGCTTCCATCAGCAGGCCAAGAAAAATAAAACTCGCAAACACCGGTGTTATCTGCGCCCAGGATTCACCATTAGCCACTTGCACGAAGCCATATACCAGT
>JBFFVI010000208.1:0-4078 GCA_041570895.1 Gammaproteobacteria bacterium | reverse complement strand
TATCCATAGTTAACTATCTAATAATTTATTCACTCGTTTGACAAAACCTGCAGCATCTTCCAACGGTGCACCGGCTGCCAATTGCGCCTGTTCGAATAACAGATACGCATAATCTTCAAACAGGGCATCATCAGTGATGTCATTGAGTTTTTTCACCAGGTTATGGTCTGCATTTAACTCCAGTACCGGCGCCGCTTTGGGTACATATTGTCCCGCTGCTTCCATAATCTGCTGCATCTGAGCGCTCATGTCGTGTTCTTCCAGAACCAGGCACGAGGGAGAGTCGGTCAAACGGTTAGACAAGCGGATCTCTTTCACCTTATCACCTAATACCTTAGACGCATGCTCGATAATGGAAGCATAGGATTTTTCTTTTTCTTCCAGCTCTTTCTTGTCTTCTTCCTCATCGATATCCAGTGTGCCGCGTGCTACTGACTGCAGTTTTTTACCTTCTACCTCGGTCAGATGTGATACCAGCCATTCATCCACGCGGTCACTTAATAACAGCACCTCGATACCTTTTTTCTTGAATACTTCAAGGTGTGGACTGTTTTTCGCTGCGGTGTAATTATCTGCAGTGATGTAATAGATTTTTTCCTGCGTTTCCGGCATACGGGAAATATACTCATCCAGGGTAACATTTTGCTCATCGTTATCATTATGCGTACTTGCGAACAACAGCAATTTAGCGATACGGTCTTTGTTTGCCGCGTCTTCAATCGGGCCTTCTTTTAACACCTGGCCGAATGACTTCCAGAAGGTCGCATACTTTTCTTGATCGTTCTTTTGAATTGACTCCAGCATAGTCAGCACTTTCTTCACAGAAGCACCGCGAATACGATCGATGACTTTATTCTGCTGCAAGATTTCACGCGAGACGTTTAAAGGCAGATCATCAGAATCAATAACACCTTTAACAAAACGCAGGTAGTTCGGCATCAGATGCTCAGCGTCATCCATGATAAAAATACGCTTCACGTACAGTTTTATTCCACGTTTATGATCACGGTCGAAGAGATCAAATGGCGGATTGGTTGGCACATACAATAACGAAGTGTAACTTTGATTTCCCTCGACCCGTGAATGTATCCAGCTCAACGGGTCAGCAAAATCCAGGCTCACATGTTTATAAAACTCATTGTATTCTTCATCGCTGATGTCACTTTTTTCACGCGCCCATAGTGCTGCCGCAGTATTAACCCGCTCAAGTTTGGTGATGGCATTACCTTCATCATCTTTTTTCGCACTGCCTTTATCGTCCAGCTCTTCTTCGGCCATCATCACTGGAATAGATATGTGGTCTGAATATTGTTTGATAATGTTTTTTATACGGTATGGGCTGGCAAACTCAGTTTCACCTTCTTTCAGATGTAACACGACTTTGGTACCACGACTTTCCTTTTCGATATTTTCCAGTGAGAAACTGCCTTCACCGTCTGATTCCCAGCGAACTGCTTCATCAGCCGAGGCACCGGCACGGCGTGTTTCCAGTGTAACCTTGTCGGCAACGATAAAGCTGGAATAAAAACCAACACCAAACTGGCCGATCATCTGTGCATCTTTAGCCTGGTCGCCGGACATCGCATCGAGGAATTTTTTAGTTCCCGAACTGGCAATAGTGCCGACATTTTCGATGACTTCCTGGCGAGACATACCAATACCGTTATCGATAATACTGATGGTATTTGCGTCTTCATCGTATTCAACCGTTATCGCTAATTCAGCATCCCCGTCGTACAGACTGTCGTTACCGATTGCTTCGAAACGCAATTTATCGCATGCATCAGAAGCATTAGAAACCAGTTCACGAAGGAAAATTTCCTTATTTGAATACAGTGAATGGGTCATCAAATGCAGAATCTGACGGGCTTCAGTTTGAAATTCGAGGGTTTCTTTACTCGCTTCAACGCTCATTATTTACTCCAGAAATATAAAAATGACTAAGAAATTGTTAATGGCGATAGATATGGGGATGATTTATGCGTTATCAAGCGAAAAAGAGCGAAAAAACTTACTTAAACAGCGCCTTCAAGCCTTAATAGATAATATTTTATATCCAGTGTTTCACCCTGCGTCGCGCCATCATAACCACCGATGCCATTAGCGGCGACGACCCGATGGCAGGGAATGATTATGGGCAGCGGATTATTTCGACAGGCATTACCGACTGCACGCGGCGAGGTTTTAAGTATTTTTGCTAAATCTCCGTAGCTCCGGGTTTCGCCATATGGGATCTGTTGCAGCTGATCCAGCACCCTGAGCTGGAATGGTGTTACATTTAAAGCGACCTCTACTTTGATGCTTTTTTCTTTTGACTTCAGGTATTTTTCAATTTTACCTTTAACTTTTTTCGCAAGCTCAGTTTGCGGCAGCATATCTACCTGTTTACTTAAATAAGCCACTTTGCTTAAACGCGAACCCGTAAACTTCAGACCAATGGTAGCCATCGTCGTGTTAAATATCACATCATATTGCTGTTTAACCGGCTTCATCATCTCAGCTAAAGGTAACACTATTTTTTCTTAAGCGAACTTTTTAATAAACGTATTTTCTGTAAATTCTGATTGATCAGTGCCTTACGTGTTTCACTGTCGGTGATAATTAATAATTCTGTATATACTTTTTCTGCATCATCATATATTTCAGCAAGTATCAATGCATTACCCGCTTTAAAACGTGCAGATTGTGCCCACAGATCGTTATCTGCTCCGGTAACTGCGCGTGCAGACTGTAAATAATATAAAGCAGCAAGATCATATTTTTCTAATAAAAAATATGATTCGGCTTTCCAGAAATATATTTCACGCTGCAGATTTTCATCCAGACCATCGATATATAAAAGATCAAATAAATTGATGGCCTGTTGATGCTGCTGCACCGTCTGAAAATCAAAGACCACCTGTATATATCGGTCCAGTTCCTGCCGGGTAATCCTGGGTTTTTCGGAAAAGGTCTTACGTATCAGATTTTCACTCTCAGCATACTCACCCTGCAGTATTAATACCCGCGCTTTTCGCATGCGCCAGTCAAACAGCGACTTACCTTCAGGCGGCTCATTCAGGCTTTTCATGATCGTTGCAGCATCAGAATAATCGCCTTCTGACAGCGCATAATCCACTAGTCGATAGCGAACTTCATCAGGCAGGACATTGACATCGGTCACTTTGTTGCTGTGCAGGTACAACTGATTGATCAGCTCGAGTCCATTTTTACGTTTCTCGATTATCTCAACGATGGTTTTATGCTGCTGTTGCCTGGTCACAAAATCGTCTGTCTGCAACACCAGCGCAGCATTTAGTTCTAATGCTTTTTCAGCTTCGTCGCTCATTAACTTGTTTGATAATTGCTGCCATTGCGTATCATTACCAAACAACAGGCCGTAATCATTAGCGAGAATTAAACCCTGCTTATTGTATAACTCCCATAGATCATCGGCTGTCACCTGGTAACTATCATCAAACACAGGGGTTTTGATTCCTAACGATAGCATCGATTCCAGATTTAATATCTGTGCGGGTATATCGGCTAATACCTTCGATGCCGTGTAAGCAACGTAAGAATATGCCCAACGAGCTGGTCGGCTCAGTACCTGGCCGTCCAGTTTCACACGCATCTGTTGATTGATTTCTGCCGCACGTTTCGGGTTAGTCTGCAATTCTGCAATCAACAATAATGCTTCGACATCGACTGCATCATCAGTAACAATCTTACTTAACAGCACAGCTGCCTGCTGAGGCCGATTGGTCCTCAGTAATACCTGCGCCTGCAACAATATCCAGTCAACATCTGTTGCTTCTGCCTGATAATCACGTTCATATTTGACCAGAGCTTTGCGGGCATCATCATCTTTCTGCATCTGTAAATAAACACGGATAACCAGCCGCCGCCAGATTGCCGGTAATGACGAGTCTCGATGCGCAGCTTCTGTTCCCCACAGCAAATGCTGCAACTGCTCCAGTGCTAAGCCGCTGTTCTTCAGCTGTATATTAGCCATCACCTGTTGGGTTTCAAACCATAAGCCAATCTTACGGGTAATCTGTTTATTAGCATCTGCGGTATCAAACAACCATTGGGTTCT
>JBFFVI010000207.1:0-4079 GCA_041570895.1 Gammaproteobacteria bacterium | reverse complement strand
GCTCTCAGGTCATTTTTTGAAATTGACTAGTTGATATTTAACAACCTGAATTAACGTAACAACTGTTTCAAATTAAACTACTGACTTAAGTCAAACATTTAAAATATTAGGAAACGCTTAATTGATGATTATAGTTAATGTCCGTATATGGGCTCCTCCTGCTTAGCAAGCATTACAATTATCTAATGTAAGACGCGTACCTATAATCGGTTTTTAAGTGGAGACGCTATCTCCTAACCCTCAATGTATGAGCGGCCGTTATGGGTTGCGACTTCAACCGGTCGGTGCCAGCCATTCAGGCTTTAATCCCTCCACTCCCTTTTATTCATTTATGAGTGCCCTGATCGTTTTTTCCACAAAGCATAAATTTCCTTGAGGCGTTGCGAGGGTATTTTTATTCCAAACTGTTCAGCCAGAAGTTGTTGTGCTTCCTCCACTGTTTCAGGTGACAATGATTCCAGAAAACCGGAAATGTCTTCGGTTATCGCCCAGGGATAAATCAGCCAGCGCCATTTGATGATTTTTTTTGCGAAATAATCAACGCCAACATTGGAGATGGCTTTGTGGTGCATCACCGCTGTTCTTATTTCGCGGGGCTGGAATGTTTGTAAATGCTGAATGGCAAGTTCAATGGTGTCACCACTGTCGTTGACATCATCAACAACGAGTACTTGCTGATCCCTGATATCGGTGCACAGTGGATAACGGATGATGGCCTGCTTCTGTCTGGATGTCCCTGCCAGGTAATGCTCAATTTTGATGCCGGTTAACGCCATCATATCCAGATGATCACACAATAAACGGGCAGGTATATAACCGCCACGACCGATGGCTACAATGATATCGGGATGGTAGCCCGACTCCCTGATCATAACGGCAAGGTGCTGGCACAGTCGTTGTACCTCAGACCATGAGATCAGTTCGCAGTGTGTTTTGTTCGTCATTTGTTTAACTCTACAAGCCCTGAGTAATCAATAATAAATCATTGGGTCACCAGTGAGCCAGACCTCAGTTTATTTACACAAAGACCGCTTTAGGTCGGTTACCGACCGTTGAGCAAGTCATTAACACCAGAATAATCCAATGGTCCCTTACCGGCCAGAAGCGGCCGTTCACTTCTATAAAATATTGCTCTTGAAAGTAGGTATTGGATTAATCCAGACTGAGTCCTTAATTATTCTCTCAATCCTAAAAGCGGTTTAAACAACCGCCTATACTGACTTGGTGTTAAACCTGTCAACCGTTTAAACAATCGTCTGAAAAACGAGGCATCCTCGTAGCTGACAGCTACACTGATATCGTCCACCGGCATCATTCCTGTTTCAAGCAAAGCCTTGGCTTCTTCGATACGCAAGTTTTGTATGTATTCAATAAGCGTTGTACCGGTCGCTGCTTTAAAACGCCTTTTTAATGTGCGCTCAGGAATATTTGCCTGTTCTATCACTTGCGCAATTGCGTTTGTTTGTTTGTAATTTTCTTTCAGCCACTGCTCACAACTACGAACCACTGAATCCGCATGTGGCGAACTTTTCACAAGTGAAGCATAAGGTAACTGCCCTTCACCGTGCCACTTCAGTAAATACACTTTTGCGATACGCAAGGCTTCTCCAGAACTGCCATGACGCGAGATTATATGAATAGCCAGATCATGCCACGACGTAGTACCGCCAGCAGTGACAATGCGACCTGCCGTATCAGCGAACACCATGTTCGGTTCCGGGCAGAAATGCACCTTGGGGTAATGCGTTCTGAATAAATCTTTATATCCCCAGTGCGACGTCGCCTGGCATCCATCAAGCAAACCAGACTCAGCCAGCATCACAGAACCGGAACAAGCAGAATACAGTGTTGCACCCTGTTTATACATGTGACGAATCCATTCCATTAACGCTGGATAACGTCCTTTCAAATCTTCATCCGGTCCCAGCCATAGCTCTGGAATAATTAGAATATCAGCCACAGTATCATCTGCGATTGAACAGTCTGGCTTAACCGGAATACGATTACCACAAGTAAATGCGTGTCCGCAAGGTGAGACAATGCGCACACGAAACAAACTATGCGAGGTATCCGAACGAACCAGTGTTTGCCAGATGTTTCCCGCTGCCATCAGCACATCCACCATACCGTAAAGTGCAGAGCCTGCAGTCTCTGGCACGGCAACAATAAGTACCTCCACCGGGCTTTTCACACTCTTATCTTCACTTATGGCCATATCCTCTCCAACTAGTGGCACAAATGCCCCTGTTTTGTCTAAATTCCATCTTATAGAAGTATATGTCAAGTTTTATTATTTACTCAAGCCGATTGATAACAGCAGAAGATAGTAGAGAAGTAACCATTCGGTGCATTCAAAGCCAACAAACTTACATAGGAGAAGACCATGTCAAACCAGAACGACACAACACGAAACGGCCTCAATCTAGAACAAATGGTTCAAACCATTGATGCCATCAAAAGCACGCCATCACTTGGTGAATTTGAATTCCGTGCCAGAAACCAGTGGGTTAGCGGTGGTGAAAATCGCTCAACTATCCAGGGTTTCTTCGGCGCCGGCAGTGAAGATGTATCGCGCAGAGAGCCATTCACATTTACCAATGGCGAACCACCTATCCTGTTAGGTAACAACGAAGGGGCAAATCCGGTAGAGTTTCTACTGCATGCATTGGCTGGCTGTGTGACCACAACCACGGTTTTGCATGCTACCGCTCGTGGCATTCAAATTCGGAAGCTTTCAACAGAACTAGTCGGCAACATTGACGTAAAAGGCTTACTTGCACTGGATGACAATGCACAGGTCGGCTACGAATCAATCAGAATAAAGTTAGAGATCGAAGCAGATTGCAGCGATGAGGAAATCGATGAACTGCTTTCGTTCGCCAAAGACCACTCACCGGTTTGCAACACTGTATGCAAACCAGTGCCGGTAACGCTTGAAAGAGTTAAACAACTTAAGGCAGCTGCTTAATAAAGAGCAAGGGGGGCTGGTCTTTTAATTTAAAAAAAGAGATCAGCTCTCTTGTACACTAGGAGAAAAAAAACAGTCGAACCACACACATTACTCCCTTTTAGTCCCCCCCTTCCAATTCATCCAATCTCCGCTCTGGGACGAAAGCGGACAGCTAATCAAAATTTTTAAGCTTCTGTAGTCTTCTGTATCGACGGCCAGGAATTAATGACTGCCTGCACCAGGGTCGCTAGCGGTATAGCAAAAAACACTCCCCAGACACCCCACATACCACCGAAGAAAAGTACCGCGATAATGATTGCTGCCGGGTGCATATTGACCACTTCAGAGAACAGTAATGGCACCAGTATATTGCCATCCAGAAACTGCACGACGAGGTAGGCGATCATGAGATAAACAAATTCGCTGCTCGCACCCCACTGGAACCAGGCAATCATGGCCACCGGAATGGTAACGGCAACCGCACCGACATAAGGAATAATAACAGACAGCCCAACCAGTAGGCTCATGGTCGCGGCATAATTCATTCCCATGTACTTCAGTGGAATGAAGGTGGCGACGCCAACGATAACGATCTCCAGCATCTTGCCGCGGATATAATTACCCATTTTGGCATCAACTTCTTTCCACACAGAATAAGCCAGGCCACGCTCTTCAGGAACAAAACGTCTAAACCACTGCACGATCTGTTCTTTGTCTTTGAGCAAGAAAAAGACCAGTAATGGCACCACGACCAGATAGACCAGCACGGTAAAAGCATCGATTGCAGATGACAGCGAGACTGAGACCAGCTTCTGTCCGACACCGACCAGTTCAGATGAAAAACTACCCAGCATCTTTTCTATCTCACGAGCATCAAGCATGGGATACCGCTCAGGTATGGTAAGTATCAACTGTTGAACTTTATCTAAAATTCGTGGGAAATCAGAGATAAGTTGTGACAACTGGCTAATAACCAGAGGTACCAGGCCAAACAGGATTAAAGCCAGCGCGGTAATAAATAGCGCATAACTTATCAGGAAAGAGGCAAATCTGGGCAAACCACATAAACTGACTTTTTTTACCAGCCCTTCCAGAACATAGGCAATGATTACACCGGCGAGCACCGGGG
>JBFFVI010000206.1:0-4088 GCA_041570895.1 Gammaproteobacteria bacterium | reverse complement strand
TAAAATATCACAGGCCTTCTCCAGCACTGCCCTGCCATCTTCTTCAAAATTGGCTGATGGAAAGTTTTTGATGGTGCCATGCTCGGTAATATGCTGAAACAGGTCTTCGATATTTATTCCGTCATCACAGATCAATGCACCATCACGCTCGATAACGGCGGTTATCCTGACGCCATCTTCTTCCGATAAAAACTTAGCCGCATGATATCCGACATTACCCAGGCCCTGCACGACGCAGGTCTTGCCATCTAAATAACCTTTCATGTTGGCGTTCTTAACATCTTCAGGGTGACGGAAAAACTCTTGCATCGCATACTGCACACCACGGCCGGTTGCTTCAATGCGTCCCTGGATACCGCCATGCTGTACCGGCTTGCCAGTAACGCAGGCAATATAATTAATGTCTTCCGGATGTAGATGTTTGTATGTGTCAGCGATCCACGCCATCTCTCGTTGCCCGGTTCCTATATCTGGTGCCGGCACATTGGTTGCGGGACTAAGAAAGCCTTTACGCACCAGCTCAAGGGTAAAACGCCGGGTAATCATTTCTAGCTCGGCTCGTTCGTACTGCGTGGGATCGATGATCAACGCGCCTTTAGAGCCACCAAACGGCACATCGACGATGGCGCATTTATATGTCATCAGGGCTGCCAACGCTTCGACCTCATCCTGATTGACAAAAGTGGCATAGCGTATACCGCCTTTGGATGGCAGCCGATGGGTGCTATGTGTGGCTCGCCAGCCGGTGAAGACTTCTATCTTGCCCCTTATTTTTACTGGAAACTTAACCTGTAAAACTGCATTACAGGCCTTTATTGCCTGCGCAGTACCTGCATCAAGTTTCATCGCGGCCATGGCTTTATCAACCATCAGATCTACACATTCACGGAAGCTGGGCTCTTCAATTATTTTTGTCATCATTATTTCCAGAAGTTAATTTTATTCCCGACACAAAAGCATATATTCTGACAACTACAGTTTCAAACTTTTACAGTACGGCAGCATTCTGCTACTTCACTATTATTTAAAAGTGTGACACATTATAAAGAAATAAACAGCCTTCTTAGGCATACTGTTTATACCCTATCAATAATACATCTTCATGGTTAGATAATGCACGATAACAATACGAACAGGAAACTACATCAGAATACAACTCATGTCGTTGCTTTATCCGCTCCAGGTAAAATAAGAAGAATAGTCGACCGGCTTGACGAACAGGATCGTCGCGATAAAAAACATCTAGTTATGATTTTTATTATCATAATAACTCTGTTCATAGCTGCCGCTTATTTTTTATAAGCAGCGATCGAAGTTATCAGCATATCCAAACAAATATCGATAATACAATTCATGCCCTGACTTTTATATCCTGAGACCCTGATAAATGCATAATATATTTGATTGTATCCCGGATAATCTTGACGAAGAGATATTTCAGCAACTTGTTGATGGTGAGAGCGTAAGAATAGAACGGATCATATCCAGGGGTCATAGCTCACCGGAATCCGGCTGGTATGACCAGGACAGGAACGAATGGGTACTGGTGTTAAAAGGTGAAGCGATTTTATTATTGGAAGGCGACTCGCCGGTTAATTTAAAAGTGGGGGATTTTATAAATATACCGGCGCATCAAAAACACAGAGTAGAATGGACTGACCCAGATAGCAAAACAATCTGGTTAGCGGTGCATTACTAATACGTTACTCTGCTTCACGTAAGCGTTCCTGCCGCTCCTGTTCTTCGGCAAAGGCTGCTTTAATTTCCTGCATCACCACATCGACGTCAGCAGCTTCATCACTCTCTTCAAAATAGCCGGTTAGTTCACGCTCGGGATGTAATGCTCCCTCTTCGTACAGTGCCCAGATTTCTTTGGCATATTTGCTGCTGAGCAATTCTGGTGCGTACTGGCCATAGTAGGTTGTCATGTTGTTAACATCCCGGGTCAGCATCGCCTGTGCGTTGTTATTACCCGCAGCGTCCACCGCCTGGGGCAGGTCGATAATCACCGGGCCATAGTCATCCACCAGCACATTGAATTCTGACAGGTCACCGTGTACCACCCCAGCACAGAGCATCCGCATGACGTATGTCATCACCAAGGCATGATCTGCCAGCGCTAATTCGGCGGTCATGGAGACATCGTTGAGACGCGGCGCCACATGGCCCTCATCATCGGTGATCAGCTCCATCAACAATACTCCGTCAAAACAGCCGTAGGGTTTAGGCACGCGGACGCCGGCATTGGCCAGACGGTAGAGCGCATCCACTTCGGCATTCTGCCAGGCCTCTTCTTGCTGATCACGGCCAAACTTCGAGCCTTTTTCCATCGCACGGGCACGGCGGCTATTACGCCCCTTACGGCCCTCCTGGTACTGTACGGCTTTTTTAAAACTGCGTTTGTGCGCTTCTTTGTAGACTTTGGCACAACGGATCTCAGCACCGCAGCGCACGATATAAACAGTGGCCTCTTTACCGCTCATCAACTGACTTATGACTTCATCCACCAGGCCATCTTCGATCAGCGGCTGGAGGCGTTTGGGAAATTTCATGGCGTATTTTACACTTTATTGACTTCTGCTATGGCATACAGCGCTATGAAGCCATTAATTTATCTGCGTCGTTCATAAAAAAGGGCAAGACCGTGAGGTCTTGCCCTTTTAACTCTCTCCCCCGAAAGGGAAAGCGTTTAACCTGCATATTTACAATACAGGTTATATAGCGATCAATAAATTAAAGCGCTACGATGTTTTCTGCTTGAGGACCTTTAGGGCCTTGAGCAATTGTGAACTCAACTTTCTGACCTTCAGCCAGAGTTTTGAACCCTGAGCTAGAGATAGCGCTGAAATGAGCGAAAACATCTGGACCAGATTCTTGCTCGATAAAGCCAAAACCTTTTGATTCGTTGAACCATTTTACGGTGCCGGTTGTAGTAGACATAGTTATTTCCTATTAATTAAATTTAAATGTTATTGGCCTGACAAAAAATTCATGAGGCCATTTGGCTGAAATGTGGTGCTATTAAATATGAAGAACAGGACGAGAGACTAAAGACGTGACATCGAAATGGTGTTGCATAAATATAAGTAGTACTTTCAAGCTAGACGTATTATACACAATCTAACGTTATTGTCAATTTATTCTAATTAATGCGTGGCTAAGTATCATCAATAAACACCGCCTTATGCAGAAGTATCTACCATCAGAATAGACACCCTGTCTATCAAGTCTGTTAAAAGAAAGAGCCGCCTGCACGTCTCCCCATAAGTGCTTCCCTGCGTCCCTTTGATCCCTTATGGAGTGAATTTTTATAAACTTCAGGCAGCCACCGAAGCTTCGGCAGCGCCCTGTTTCATTACCGAAGCCAGCAGCTCATATACGGCACCCCAGGCATTTCGCACCTCGTCGGTGAAGGCATCACCGAGGCCTTGCTCTAAAGTCCATAATAGCGCCGCGCCAACGACGTTGTAATCTCGATCTTTGACACCGTAACCAGCATGATCGGCACCCATCTGTTTTAGTGTCGGCACTAAGGGTTCAACATCGTTCAGCGCTTCGACGGCGATGTTGATGGTCTTCATCAGCTTTTTACCTTGCTCGGTCATATCGTTTTTGAACATTGCCTTGTATTCAGGTTCCAGTTCAAACAGGCGGCCATAAAATAATTCAGCCGCTTTATCTGCTATGGGCACAACCATCACCCAGGTTTTCTGCACCAGTTCTTTCTGTTGTGGAGTTATCATAAGTCACCTCTTTTGATTATCTTGTCGTTTAATATAAAAATTTGCCAGAAACAGCATGTAATCCACTGCTGCTTTTACCTGTTGATCATTCATTTTTTCATTGCCACCGCGTGCAGGCATCATGCTGTAGTCTTCACCGATGAAACCTTCGATGGCGTGTTTATAGAGCAGCGCCCTGTTTTTGATCACCCGATGTTTCCAGTCATCCGGCCGCATGGGAATCGGCGCATCTGCAATTCCATAACCATGACAGCCCTCACAATTTTCCAGCCACATCTCGCGCCCATACTGCAGCACTTCATCACCAGACTGTAGATAGTCCACCTTTTCCGCCATAGCTTGTGC
>JBFFVI010000205.1:0-4115 GCA_041570895.1 Gammaproteobacteria bacterium | reverse complement strand
TACCGCCCGCCACCATACCTTTTTTGAAATGCTGGGTAACTTCAGTTTTGGTGATTATTTTAAAGAGGATGCGATTAAATACGCCTGGGAATTTTTAACCGAAGTTGTTGGCCTGCCGGCAGAAAAGCTCTGGGTTACGGTTTATGCAGACGATACCGAAGCAGAAGCTATCTGGCTGAACACCATCGGTGTTAGTGCTGATCGATTCAGCCGCATCGGTGATAAACCCGGCAAGAAATATGACAGTGATAATTTCTGGGCGATGGGTGATACCGGGCCATGCGGACCCTGTACCGAAATATTTTATGATCACGGTGAAGATATCTGGGGTGGCCCACCGGGCACTGCAGAAGAAGACGGCGATCGTTATATAGAGATCTGGAATCTGGTGTTCATGCAGTACAACCGTACTGCCGATGGTGAGATGCTGGCGTTGCCAGCACCGTCGGTGGATACCGGCATGGGTCTGGAACGTCTGGCGGCGATCCTGCAGGGTGTGCACAACAATTATGATATCGATATATTCCAGCATCTGATCAAAGCGGCAGCGGAAGCGACCAATACTTCCGATCTGGAAGATAAGTCTCTACGTGTTATCGCCGATCATATTCGTTCCTGTGCTTTTTTATGCGTCGATGAGGTCATGCCCTCGAATGAAGGTCGGGGTTATGTGCTGCGACGTATTATCCGTCGTGCCTGCCGTCATGGTCATCAGCTGGGTATGGATGACCTGTTCTTCTACAAGCTGGTACAGCCATTGGTGGAAGTCATGGGTGAGGCATACCCGGAACTGGTAGCCGCGCAGGCCAATGTCGAAAAACTTCTAAAGATGGAAGAAGAACGTTTTGCTGAAACCCTGGATCACGGCATGAAAATCCTGGAAGAAGACATCAGGCAGTTACGGGATAAAACCATAACCGGTGAAACCCTGTTTAAACTTTATGACACTTACGGATTTCCGGTTGACCTGACCGCAGACATCGCGCGTGAACGGGGTCTGGAAATCGATGAAGCCGGTTTTGAAGCCTGTATGGAAGCCCAGCGTGAACGCGGCCGCAGCGCCAGTCAGTTTGGTGTCGATTACAACAAAGATTTACAGGTGGCATGCGAATCCGCTTTTACCGGTTATGATCAGGTGAAACAAAACGCTGTGGTCGTCGAGTTGTTTTCCGGTGCGCAATCGGTAGAGACGTTAACAGAAGGCCAGCAGGGTATCGTGGTGTTAAATGAAACACCGTTTTATGGTGAGTCCGGTGGCCAGGTTGGCGATACCGGTATGTTACTTTCAGCGAATGCGAGATTCATCGTCAAAGATACCCAGAAGCAGGGTAAAAGCGTATTGCATATCGGTGAGCTGCAGTCGGGTTCGATTTCTAAAGGCGATGAACTCAGTGCCGAGATTGATTTTGAAAACCGTAAAGCCATCAGCCGAAATCATTCGGCCACGCATCTCATGCATGCAGCATTGCAGCAGGTACTGGGTGAGCATGTATCGCAAAAAGGTTCGCTGGTTGATGCCGAAAAATTACGTTTTGATTTCTCCCACCTCGAACCGGTAAAAGCTGAAGAGTTAAAAATGATCGAGCAGATCGTCAATGCCCAGATTCGCGGTAACAGTGAAGCGCAGGCAGATGAGATGGAACTGGAAGCGGCAAAAGCTTCTGGTGCGATGGCCTTATTTGGTGAGAAATATGATGATGTCGTACGTGTTATCAGCATGGGTGACAGACTTGATGACAAGTCATTTTCAACAGAGTTATGCGGTGGTGTTCATGTCAATCGCGTCGGTGATATCGGTTTTTTCAAGATCATCGCCGAAACCGGTATAGCCTCCGGTGTGCGTCGCATCGAAGCGGTGACTGGAGAGGCTGCGGTGAAGTGGGTGGAAGACAGAGACCTGCAACTGGATTCACTTGCACATCTTCTGAAAAGCAGTCGTGATGAAGTCAATAGCAAAGTCGAACAACTGATTCATAAATTAAAAGAGCAGGATAAACAGCTGACGCAATTAAAAGGCAAGATGGCATCACAGGCCGGTAATGATCTGTCCAGTCAGGCAGAAGATATCGGTGGCGTTAAAATATTGACCGCACATCTTGAAGGTGCCGACAGCAATACCTTACGTGATACGCTGGATCAGCTGAAAAATAAATTAGGTTCTGCTGCCATCGTACTTGCCAGTGAAGAGGCCGGTAAAGTGAAATTGATCGCAGGTGTAACCAAAGATTTAATTAAAACCATCAAGGCAGGCGACCTGGTCAATATTGCGGCGGCAGAAGTCGGCGGCAAAGGCGGCGGCCGTCCGGATATGGCGCAGGCAGGTGGTTCAAATCCTGCTGCGATACCGCAGGCGCTGGATGCGGCGAAAAATTGGTTGCAAGGGCAGTTATAAAATCTGTTTGGTCCACCGGCAGACACAACGACCGGTTAAGTTAAATTAAAATATGCCCGTTATTGCAAAGTACGATGAAATCTCTGCACAGCCTTTCGAACAAGAAGATTGCCGTGCTACGTGCAATGATCAACAAGATCAGAAGTCTCAATTCAATTTCATTGGTAGCTATCAGAGGGTAACAAGTTTTTTCCTTGTAAACCTTTGATTCATTGCAAGAATTAGCCATACCTTATATACTTCATCTTTTTTTATCGGCACAAACGTAAGCGATAACATTTCATGTCCTTAATCGTCCAAAAATATGGCGGCACTTCGGTAGGCAGTATCGAAAAAATCGGTAATGTCGCCGATAAAGTCGCTGCACGTGCTAAAAGTGGTGACAAAATTGTTGTTGCCGTGTCAGCCATGAGTGGTGAGACTAATCGTCTGATCGCACTAGCTAATGAGATCAGCGCAAAACCACATGCCCGTGAGATGGACGTAATCATTTCTACCGGCGAGCAGGTAACCATCGCGCTGTTAACCATGGCATTACTGGACCGAGGCTGTGACGCACGTTCTTATACCGGTGCACAGATTCGTATGGTCACTGATGACGTGCACGGTAAGGCCCGTATCAAAGAGATACAATGTGAAAAAATGAAAGCTGATCTGGATGCTGGCCGTGTGGTGGTGGTCGCCGGTTTTCAGGGCGTCGATGAAGACGGCAATATCACCACCCTGGGTCGTGGTGGCTCCGACACCACGGCGGTGGCGATTGCTGCGGCTTTAAAAGCTGATGAATGTCAGATCTATACCGATGTGGACGGGGTTTACACGACCGATCCACGGGTTGAGCCAAAAGCAAGAAAGCTCGATAAAATTACTTTTGAAGAAATGCTGGAAATGGCCAGTCTGGGTTCAAAGGTCCTGCAGATCCGTTCGGTGGAATTTGCGGGTAAATACAATGTCCCATTACGTGTGCTGTCATCCTTTGAAGAAGGTGAGGGTACGCTTATTGCACTGGAGGATGATGGCGTGGAACAGGTGTTAATTTCAGGTATCGCGTTTAACCGTGATGAAGCACAGCTAACTATTAATGGTGTGCCCGATCAGCCGGGTGTCGCTTCTAAAATATTAGGTCCAGTGACTGATGCAAACATCGAAATCGATATGATCGTACAAAATATCGCTGAAGATGGCTGTACCGACTTTACCTTTACTGTGCATCGCAATGATTATGCGACTGCATACGCTCTTCTGGAGACCGTGGCTAAAGAGTTAGGTGCGAAAAAAGTTAAGGGTGATGATGCTATCGTGAAAATATCACTGGTTGGCGTAGGCATGCGTTCACACGCCGGTATAGCCAATACCATGTTTGATACCCTGGCAAAAGAAAATATAAATATACGCATGATATCAACCTCAGAGATCAAGATTTCTGTGGTAATTGATGAAAAGTACCTCGAATTAGGTGTACGAGCATTGCATGAAGCTTTTGGTCTTGACAGTGACGGGCACCTGAAAAATCTGTAAAATAAAATTACGGATGTGACACAGTACCCTTATGTGTATAAATAAATGGGCCGTGGTAAGAATCTATGAACTCTCGCGCTGTTCATTGTTCTTACATTTTATTGGATACAACATGGAGAAAAGGAAATGTTGATATTGACCCGCCGCGTTGGCGAAACCTTAATGATCGGTGACGAAGTTACCGTAACCGTGCTTGGTGTGAAAG
>JBFFVI010000204.1:0-4135 GCA_041570895.1 Gammaproteobacteria bacterium | reverse complement strand
TCGCCGCAAAATACCACGGTTTTGCAGGAGATAAAGAATACGATCTGCTTATCGCGCAACATTTTAATGATAATGTTTTCAGCCTGGTGACCAGCCTGTCCTATTCATGGACCGGCTGGGGACATAATATCAGTGGTGTGGCAGAATATTTCTATAATGGCTTTGGCCAGGCTGATGAAAATTATAGCCCTGCCGCACTGGTAGCAAATCCCGACCTGGTCGAACGCATCGTCCGCGGTGAGTTATTTACCCTCGGTCGGCATTATGTTGCACTATCGGCGATGATTGAGATGACGCCGCTGTGGTTACTAACACCCAATGTTTTTATCAATGTTGGAGACGGCTCATTTTTGGCGCAGCTGGTCACCAGCTACGATCTGAAGCAGAACTGGCAGCTGCTGGCAGCATTGACCACCCCTGTTGGCTCCTCGGGTACTGAATACGGTGGTATCGACTCCGGTATCGATGGCAAACAACTCAGTACAGGACCGGGTATATTCGCCCAGCTGGCATGGTATTTCTAAAAAAACATTAATGTTATGCCTTTTCTGTAGCCATAACGCTTCTGCTCGTCACGTCTAACTGCTTTGAAATTTATTGATGTACATCAATAAATTTCAAAGCAGCTGAAAACACCAATAAATTGTTGATGTAAATCAATAAACCTGAAGACGATAAGGAATAGTGTCTACCCTGCGTAAAATTACAATCCACAATTCACAATAAACCGTAATACAATCTATTGCATAACAAGAGTAGGAGTCAAAATTGATGAATCTAAAACACACCACCAAATACGGAGCAGCGGTACTTGCTGTCTGCGTAGGCATGGCAGCGTCTTCCGGCGCAGCTTTTGCTAAAAAGAAAGAATTTGAGCCGCTGAATGAGGCAGAGTTTGAAAAAGCGAAAAGCATGTACTTCCAGCGTTGTGCAGGTTGTCACGGTGTTTTACGCGTCGGTGCTACAGGTAAAAACCTGGAACCAAAACCAAACAAAGCCAAAAAAACCAAGGGTACACTTAAACTGGGTACAAAACGTCTAGAAAAAATTATCGCCCTCGGTACCGAAGGCGGTATGAATAACTTCGACGACATCTTCAGCAAAGAAGAGATCAACCTGCTGGCTCGTTACATCCAGATGGATCCACCGGTCCCACCTGAAATGTCACTGGCGCTGATGAAAGAGCGTACCAAGCAGCATGTCCCTGTGAAAGACTATCCGACCAAACCTCTACATGGCCGTAACTGGGAGAACTTCTTCGTCGTCATCGAACGTGATGTCGGTAAAGTTGCCATCATCGATGGTGACAAGAAAGAAGTGATCGCACATATCGATACCGGCTATGCGGTGCACGTGATCAAGGGTACTGAACATCACAACAAACTGCATACAAAAGATACTGGACGCTTCTGGTACACCATGGGTCGAGACGGCAAGATGACCAAGATCGACCTCTGGCAGATGCCTGAGAAGATGCTGGTCGCAGAGACACAGGTCGCTTATGACGCACGTGACGTAGCTGTATCCGGCGATGGTAAATACATCATCGGTGGTGGTTACTGGCCACCTCACTTCGTGATCGCTGATGCCGAAACCATGGAACCCCTGAAAGTCGTTTCATCTCGTGGTGTAAACGTTGACGGCGAGTATGTTAACGAGTCACGTGTAGCAGCTATCTACGATACACCTAATGAATCTTCATGGCTGGTTTCTATGAAGGAGTT
Organism: Gammaproteobacteria bacterium; assembly: GCA_041570895.1. Classification (GTDB taxonomy): domain Bacteria; phylum Pseudomonadota; class Gammaproteobacteria; order SZUA-229; family SZUA-229. Next base: position 2,411 of record JBFFVI010000204.1, on the reverse strand, counting down.
AGGCCAGATGTGGCAGGTAGACTACTCTGATATCGATAACCTGCGTATCGACAAGATCGATTCTGCCAAGTTCCTGCATGATGGATTCTTCGACCCTACCGGTCGTTACTTCCAGATCGCAGCTAACGCTTCTGACAAGATGGTTGTGGTAGATACCAAAGACCGTAAGCTGGAAGCGATGATCGATGTCGACAAGCTGCCCCATCCTGGCCCTGGCGCTAACTGGAACGACGACAAGTGCGGTCCTGTTGGCGGCACCACCCACTTGGGTGTTGGTAAAGTCTCTGTCTGGGGTAATGATCCAGCAGGCCATAAAGACCAGGCGTGGAAACTATGCTACACAGTTGATACCGACGGCGCTGGCGTCTTCATCCGTACCCATCCTAAGAGCGACTATGTTTGGGCTGACCAGACTAAACACCCTGAGCCTGCCATTCAGCAAGCGGTGAAAGTCATCGACAAGAAAACCCGCAAAGTCGTCAAAACGATCAAGCTGACTGACAAGAAAGGTTATGCTGCGGTACACATGGAGTTCAATAACGACGGCAGCGAAGTATGGGTTTCAATCTGGAACCGTGCCGACAGCCTGAAGCCTAACGGTGAAATCGTCATCTTCGATGCAAAGACACTGAAAGAAAAAGCACGTGTTAAAGGACTCTACGCTCCGACAGGTAAGTTCAACGTGTATAACCGTGTTAACCATGTAACTTAATGATTAGCAAAGTTATAATATAAGAAAAATTGGGCGGACGTACATCTGGTATGTCCGCCCTTATTTTAATCGATAGACATATACTTATTACACCAGGGACTTTATAAAAGGTCTCTTATGTAATAAACATTAACAATAAAAAACAAGGTGTATCTCAACCATGGCAAATTCATCCAGGAAATTCGGTTTAATGTCGCGAAAAGTTCTGCTCGGAACCACGCTCGGCGCGGCATTATTTTTCATGATTGTCGGCGTTATCTTCTGGGGCGGTTTTAATACCGCCATGGAAGTAACCAATACCATGGAGTTCTGTATCTCCTGTCACGAGATGGAAGAAAACGTATTCCGTGAATACCAGAAAACCATTCACTACACAAACCGCAGTGGTGTTCGCGCATCATGCTCCGACTGCCACGTGCCACGTCCCTGGATACATAAAGTCGTCCGCAAAATTCAGGCCAGCAGAGAGCTGCTTCATAAAGCACTCGGCACTATTGATACCCCTGAAAAGTTTGATGCCAAACGTTTACACCTGGCGAAAAATGTCTGGCACGCGATGAAAGATACCGATTCACGCGAGTGCAGAAACTGTCATAACTTCGATTCGATGAAACCGGAAGACCAGAAAAAACGCGCACGTAAACAGCACGCCGCTGGCATGAGAGATGGCAACACCTGCATCGATTGCCATAAAGGCATCGCCCACAACAAGGTGCATGATAAACTCAGTGAAGAAGAGCTTGAAACAATATCCAAACCGATTGCAGAGAACATACGTCCGATCGCCCCACAATGGCAGGCATTTATCGATAACGGCATGAAACTCGTTACTGATAAAGACAGCAAAAAAGAGGATGAGGCCGATACTGCAGAACCTGAAGAAACAGAAGCAGCGAAACCTGCTGCCGAAGCACCGGTAGCTACACCAGCTGCGGCTGCAGCAGCACCAGCGGCCAAAGCTGCATCAGGCGGTTCTGATATCGACTGGAGCGCCATTGAAGCCCGCGAAGTCACCCTGTTCTACCCCGGCCAGGCTTCTATGGAATGGGTCCTCAAAGGTAGTGATCATGGCGGCAAACGCGCATTTGCCACCGGTGACCGCTGTTTCGACTGTCATGAAGACGAAGAAGTTGACATCGGTGACCTGATCGTATCGGGCGAAAAAGTGGAACCGACTCCGATCCCCGGAAAACGCGGCAGCATACCGGTAAGTATTAAAGCAGCACATGATGCAGACAACCTGTACATGCAGTTCCAGTGGGAAGATGGTGGACATGCAGAGGTCCCCTTTGTCGACGGCGGCAAGATGGATACTGAGAACCAGATCAAACTGGCAATCATGCTGGCAACAGACAGCGAAGATGATCCAAAAGTAGAGTTTGCTGAACGCGCAGGCTGCTGGCAGTCATGCCACCACGACGTGAACTATATGCCGCATCAGCCAGAAGATACTGCACTCAGCGGTCCACTTTCAAAACAACTTGACCTGAGTGGCGGTTTCACCAAGTATCTGAAAGAAAGCCGTACTGAGATCGAGATCGATGGTAAAGACGGCAAGAAACGCGGTGGCTGGGACAAGCTGAAGAGTGAAGCTGAGATTCAGGCATTACTGGAAAATGGTTCATTCATGGATCTGTTACGCTATAAATCCGGTACCGGCGAGTCTGAAGATGGTTACATCCTTGCTGAACGCGTGATG
>JBFFVI010000203.1:0-4174 GCA_041570895.1 Gammaproteobacteria bacterium | reverse complement strand
GTTATTGAAATATGAATTCGAAAAAATATTTCCAGACTGTCGCTTACTCGATATACATGAATACCTGATGGAAAAAAATATCACCCTGCAAAGCGCCACTGATACCGAGTATCTGTATCATGATCCCTGTCATACACCGATGAAACAGTACAGTGCGATCAGCGTCGCTCAGAAACTGTTAAACAAAGACGTGCTGCAAAATGATCGATGCTGCGGCGAAGCCGGAACTCTGGGCACGTCACGACCCGATATTGCTGAACAGCTGCGCTACCGTAAACGTGAAGAACTTGCAAAAGACATCAATACCATCACCGGCCACAGTAAAGCCAAAAACAATGAAGTTAAAATATTGACGTCCTGCCCTGCCTGCCAACAAGGCCTGGGACGTTATACCGATGATACCGGTTTGAAAACCGACTACATCATCGTGGAGATGGCGAACCATATGCATGGTAACAACTGGGAAAAACAGTTTGTCCAGAAAGCCAATAATGGCGGCATCGAGAAAGTATTATTATAAATAATCAGATAGCGAAACACTCAAATAAAAACTTAAAAGCTCTAACCGCAGAGACGCAGAGGCGCAGAGTTTTTAATGTTTAGTAACAGCGTCTGTGAAGCAGTTAACAATATAAATCTTTCTCTGCGTCTCCGCGCCTCTGCGGTAAATATTTTTTGAAAGTTTCGAGGTCTGATAATCAGGCGTGTTTTAAAACACCGTCTTCGAGGGTATAGATAGTATCCATACGCTCGGCGATCTTCAGATCATGGGTAACGATAACCAGCGATGTATTGTACTGCTTGTTTAAATCGATGATCAGCTCTATCGCCTGTTCGGCATTCTTTCTATCGAGATTACCTGTCGGTTCATCTGCGAGGATACATTCCGGCTGATGCACCAGTGCCCGTGCGATGGCGGCACGTTGGCGCTCGCCGCCAGAGAGTTCACCGGGTTTATGGTGATATCGTTTTACCAGTCCAACATTAGCCAGTACTTTTTCTGCACGTTGCCTGGCCTGTGCAATCGAACTGCCTTTGATCAATAGCGGCATCGCTACATTTTCCAGAGCAGTGAACTCCGGCAGCAGGTGATGAAACTGATAGATAAAACCGAAATGTTTATTCCTGACGATACAGCGCTGTCGCTCACTTAACTTATGCACATCTATATCATTCAACAGCACCTGACCACTGGTGGGTTCATCGAGGCCGCCGAGTATATTTAATAGCGTGGTTTTTCCTGAGCCTGACGAACCTATGATGGCAGAGGTTTCACCATGAGCCAGACTGAATGAGATGTCATTCAGTACATGCAGGTCATTACGGATGCCGTCATTATAATCTTTTGCGATGTTAGTAGCGCGTAACATAATATGTATTTACTCGTAGCGTAGAGCTTCGGCTGGCAGGGTACGAGATGCACGCCATGCTGGATAGATCGTTGCCAGGATGGTTACTGAAAACGCAGACAGAGCATAAGTAACCACTTCGCCGACTCTAACGTCGGCAACGATATCACTGATGTAATAAACATCACTGGGAAGAAAATCGGTACTGAACATCTGCTCTAACCAGGAAACAATTTCAAATACGTTAAGGGCAACAGGTACGCCTGCCGCTACGCCTATCAATGTACCAAAGAAGCCGATGAATGCACCCTGGATGATAAAGATGATCATGACACTGGAAGGCTGCATACCCAGTGCACGTAATATCGCAATATCTGACTCTTTATCGGTCACTGTCATCATCAGCGTAGAGACGATATTTAAAGCTGCCACAGACACCATCAATAACAAGATGATAAACATCACGGTTTTTTCTGTCTGTAGTGCTCTAAAGAAATTTTTATGTTGTTTTGACCAGTCCTTTACCCAGTAATCCTCACCAAAATCTTTTTCGATGTCACGCGAGATTCGTGGCGCTTCGAACAGATCTGTCAGTTTTAAACGAACACCATTCACTTTATCTTTATAACTGAAAAGTTTCGAAGCATCTTCTATATGGATATAGGCCATGGCGGCATCAAACTCATGCATCCCCACTTCAAACACACCGACGACACGAAAACGACGCAATCTCGGCATAACACCGACAGCAGTAACACTGGCCTGGGGCGTGATAAGGGTGACTCGTTCACCTTCGAACACACCCAGCGAGTTTGCCAGCTCACGGCCCAGGACGATGCCGTATTCACCGGCTTTCAACTCGGTCAGGCTGCCTGAGACCATCTTTGATTCCACCAGCGAAACCCTGGTTTCCATCTCAGGTTCAATACCACGGACCAACGAACCGCTGACCCGACGACCGTTCGACAACATAACTTCTTTACGGATATAAGGCGCAGCCGCAACGACTTCGCGGTTTTTCACAACTTTATCAAGCACCGCAGGCCAATCTCGCAGATAACCATCATAACCGGTGATGGTGGCATGCGAGGTCATGCTCAGTGTGCGATCACGCAGTTCGTTACCAAAACCGTTCATTACCGAGAGCACGACAATAAGCGCAAACACGCCTAAAGCCACGCCAGCTATCGAGATGAAGGCAATAAACGATACGAAGTGGTTTTTACGTTTAGCACGAATGTAACGTAAGCCGATAAAGAGCTCTGTAGGCTGGAACATTATTTAATTAAAGACCTGGCTGAAATATTTCTAGTATGTTTGAGTAGGTAAAATTGCAATCAATGTTCAGTGCAGCAGCAATACAGAACAAACACAGTTTACAAATGAGTGTTATTTCTTCTTAATCAGATTTTTTTCTTCTAAATCTTTGATCAACAATTTGGTCAGATCAACGATCACCTCATCGACAGACTCGGGTGAAAATGTACGGCTACGCGCAGACCAGACCAGTTCTTCTGTTACCACATCGTACAAGTTTGTTTCCAGAGTATAGGTCTCATGCGTGGTGTAATAACCAGGGCTATGAACATAACTGTTAACGTGCGGATAATAACCGTACATGCCGCCGCCGTAACCACCATAACCGTAGGCACCATAACCGACAGCCGAATAACCCATACCGGGTCGGTATATGGTTTCTTCATCCACTGCCGTCATGTGAGTGATGATGACGCCGTCGATCTCCATGCCTTCGATGGCTTTAGCGACAGTTTTCCGATCAATCTTCTGGTCACTTTTGATCAGTTTATAACTTGCTTCTGCCTCAGTACCTTTTTCCCTTAATGCTTCTACAAAATAGCTTTCATAAGCACGTCGATTCTGTTCGCTCTCAGCGATACCGATGATGAGTATATCGTTATATGATTTCTTGTTATCAGGCTCAACCCATGATTGAGAGATTTTGGTATTGGCACACGAGGTCAGCAGAACGGCCGTGCCGAGCAATAACATTCTTATACCGATAGTTCGATTAAGCAAGATCATATACGTTTCCTTAGAATTAATTCGTTTATACATAAGCATGATAACAACAACACGCTAAAACACAATATTTTATCTTATCAAACAGGCCAGCAGGCTCGATCCAGCCTTATTTCAGGATTTCATCCTCGAATAATTTATCGATCAGAAGTTCGGTCACATCCGTTACAACTTCATCGATAGATTCCGGGGCAACTGTTTTTGTGTATGCGGACCAGACCAGTTCTCTGGAGGCGGCATCATAGACATCGTTTTTCAGCACCAGAACTTCTTCACTACGTGATCGCCCACGGGTTGAGATGATGGTTGCTGAAATCTGATTATTTTCAACATTGTCCGAGTAACTGCTAGCCAATGGCGATTCCTGGTGCCGTATTTCTTCATCGGCTGAGACCAGGTAAGAGACCAGAACTGCATCAATCTCGGTACCTTGTATTGCAGCGACAACCGTATCCCGGTTAATGATCTGTTTACTGCTTATCAATGGATAACTCGCTATGGCATCGATGTTCTTTTTCTTCAATTCAGAGACGAAGTGATTTTCGTAGATACGTCGGGTTTGCTGGCTATCTGAAATACCGATAATCATTGGCTGATGGTAAGTTTTTTTATGCCCTTCCAGCATCCATGTTTCTTTCAAATGGGTATTCGCACAGGAAGCGACCACTAAGCACATCAGGATGATTACGACATTTTTAACTTTATAACTCTCTTTAAACATTACATCTCTCTTAATTAAACAGTTCCAGTCTTTCTAAAAACCAGTAAAAACCGATTATCGAAAT
>JBFFVI010000202.1:0-4196 GCA_041570895.1 Gammaproteobacteria bacterium | reverse complement strand
TAGCATCGTCAGTGTCTAATCTCTTCACCTGAACTGCTATCTCTAGAATAGCGTCAAGATTCACCTGGTCGTTAACTGCATTAGCGAGCAAGCCGATTTTATGTTCACAAAAAGGGTCTTCGTGGCCTGGTACCAGTCCCAGATGACGTTCCTCTATATCAAATCGCTGGTCGTTATGGATGGCGCCAACAACTTCAACATCGGTATAGTGTTCGATAACATTTCGTAGCTTGCTTTCATGGCGTGAACCGCCGAGACGGTTAAGAATGACGCCCTTGATCGAAACGTTTTTATCAAATGCCTGGTAGCCCAGGATTAATGGTGCGATACCGCGGGTCATGCCTCTGGCATTTAATACCAGTACAACAGGTGTCTCTGTCAGAGTGGCTAATGCCGCATTACTGTTGCTGCCATCGAGATCCAGTCCGTCATATAGCCCTTTGTTACCTTCTATCAGGGTGATGTCGGAATCCTTTGATTTCTCACTGATCAGTGAAAGTATTTCATCGCGTTCCATGGTGTAGAAATCAAGGTTATAGCAATCTCGTCCCGTCGCCTGGGCTAACCAGTAGGGATCAATGTAATCCGGGCCTTTTTTAAAACTTTGCACGACGAGATCACGTTGTTTTAATGCCGCACATAAACCGATACTGACAGTGGTTTTGCCAGAGGATTTATGCGCCGCTGAAATAAATATTCGAGACATTGTTACAGGTTACAGTAGAAACAAGAAGAAAAAAACATGTCACCGCAGATTAGGGCAGGAGCCCGTAAATAGAACAACGCAGGACGCTTACATGGATGTAAGTGGTAGAACGACTCAGGAGACAAAGTCGAGCAGTTGTCGAGACGCGGAGGCGCAGAGTTTTTTATTGTTAACTGCGCCTTCGGCGTAATTAACAATAAATCAGGTTTTCTCTGCGTCTCCGCGTCTCTGCGGTAATTCTTGATGTTTTTATTTAGCGTGTGGGTCTGCTACAGAGTCTGCAAGTGAGACTGGTAGAAAACGTAAAACTTTGAGCGCGAAAGCAACGATGAACAGAGACATCGCGATACCGCCGATACCTAACAGTATTTCAGGCAGGCTGGGTGTGTAGCTGTTGATTACGCCATCGTAAAAAGAGCTGCTCACTTCGTAACCAGGGAACATTTCCAGTGGGAAAGCCTGACCAGCAATCAGGATGGTGTAGACCTTGGCTAAACCACCAATGATGATCATGGCGCAGATAACACCCAGGGTAGTACGGCAATTCTTAACGCCAGGTGCATAGATTAATGCCAGTGGAATTAAGCCACCTATCAGAACTTCGCCGATCCAGAAAACGTTAGTGAATATACCACCGTCCAGCAGCAGGAATCTTTCTACATCGTGGTGTTGTGTGGCATACAGGTTTGTCAGATGATAAACCGCAGTAAAATACAGTACTGAGGCAACAAATATACCGAGAAGGTTTCTTAGACGGTTAACAACCGCATCACCCAGTTCCATGCCTGTCCATTTGTAGGAAGCCATTAATACCAGGATGAAGATTGCCAGGCCGAAAGAAAAAGACATGATGATGAACATAGGTGCCATCAGCGCAGCGTCATAAGCCGAACGTGCGACCAGGAAGCCGAAAATCGAACCGGTACCAGTCGTCAGGATTAAACGCCATATAAACGCAGAGAAGCCGGCATAGGGTTTAAATTTATAGACGTTGTGATCCATCATGGTCCACAGATAAGCACCAACAAAACCAAAGAAACCAGTGTACAAAATGATGTTCCAGGCAAAGATAGACTTGAAGTTGTAATAGGTCATTGCCACGATCAAGCGATCCGGACGTCCCAGATCGAGTAATAAAACGACCAGGCCGCCGGCCAGAAGAGCAATCGCCAGGAGCGCGGATAAGCGCGCCATCGGTTCATATATTTTCTTTCTGAACACTGAGGCGATGGACGCAACGTTCAAGGCGCCAGATGCGGCGACGATAAGAAAGATAGCAAATACATGCGGCATACCCCAGACGATCTGGTTATTCATACCGGTCACATAGTGGCCATTGTGCTCCATGTACCAGACGGCTAATAAAGCCAGTAACATTACAAATGCCAGGCCGCCGAGTAGAGCGAAATAAGCCAGACTTTTGCCTTCTACCGCTGTGTATTCAATTTTACTCATTATAATCTCTTATAAATCTTAACTATTATTATCGTGGCTCTTACAGGCCCTGGTAACGAACGCCGGTATTGAGTGCCAGGTCGGGACGGATCTGTTTACCGCCGCGATTTTTCAGTTCTACAGAAATCGCGCTGTTTGGATCATTCAGGTCACCAAACACCATCGCGTTATGATTTTCAGCGGTGCAGGCTTCAACGCAGGCAGGTATGCCGCCCTTATCAACGCGTGTCACACACATGGTGCATGCTTCAACCGTGCCTTTACCGCGGGGTGAAGACAATGTCTGGTTCTTGACGTCTTCATGCACGAAAGAGCGTGCCTTGTATGGGCAGGCCATCATGCAGTAACGACAGCCGATACAGATATGTTTGTCGACCAGGGCGATACCATCTTCACGTACGAACGATGCACCGGTAGGGCATACGTCAGCACATGGCGCTGTTTCACAGTGCTGGCACATCAACGGCAACGAGCTTTCATGACCGGTTGATTTGTCTTTCAGGGTGACCTTGCGTATATACTGGGTATCACTGGCAGGACGATTATTACCGATCAAGCCATGTTCTTCATTACAGGCATCGACACAGTCGGTGCAGCCAGTCGCACATTTGGCCGTATCGATCAGCATGCCCCAGCGATTTTCACTGCTTACGGGCTCATCATCAGCCTTTGTCGAGGTCGATGCATTAGCTGTCTGGTGTAACAGAACACCCGGTGCGATAGTGATGGTTCCGGCTACAGCAGCCTTTGATAAAAACTCGCGTCTGGAGTTATTTACAGAATTTTTCATTACTGATCGACTCCTTCGCTTGATGGATCTTGTGCCGCCAATGTATGTTGCAACATCTGCCTGATAGAAGACGTATGTTTGCTGCGACTGATATATTTTTGTGGACGATCAGCATGACACTGGAAACAGTCGATCTGTACAGAAGCATATTGATGACAGGCATTACAGAAGTGTTCATCACTCTCGATACCTGCAATCTCGCCTTTTTCGTTCGGCTCGACATGGCAGTCGATACATTTAGCCAGACTATCTGTTTCCGTCCGTATACCTTCGTGCATGGTAATGTCACGTTGATGCAGGATGTAGTTCATATGATTTCTACGCATTTCATCTTCCGGCTGAATGCACTTTAAGCTTTCATCCGCAGGTTCATGAATCGTAGGGAAGGGCGTTTCCGCTATTGCCGAAGTCGACAATAGCGTTAAGCCTATCAATACATAAGTTAGTCGTAAAAATCTTGTCATCAGATTACCTGTTTTGTAGATACTCTTTTATACCGATGCGTCGGTTATAAATATTCAGTGAAAGATTAGCCTTCACCCAGTGCCATATCGATGTATCCAGTAGGACAAACATCAGAACAGATGTGACAACCGATACATTTATTGTAATCAGTATCGACGTAACGGCCTGTTGTGCTGCTGTCTTTCTTAACACGGAATACCGCATCCTGTGGACAGTAGATAACACAGTTGTCACATTCGAAACACATGCCGCAGCTCATGCAACGACCAGCTTCTGCAATCGCTCTTTCTTCTTCCAGGCTGATCTGACGTTCTGCAAAATGTCCTAATACTTCATCAGAAGAAGGTACATCGGTATCACGCAGGTTACGTGCCTGATAATCAAAGTGACCGAGGAACATATGATCGGTGCCGATGATTTCCTGCTTAGAACGGTCTTCGTAGTTATGGATCGCATAACTTGAAGTTTCAGTACCACGTTGACCATCTTCATGATGCTCGTTGGCGTCGTAAGCTTCTACATCGAGACCGGCTTCATGTAATTTGGCGTTTATATCAAAGTGATGAACGTCAACTTTTGGACGTTTTTTGATGACAACGTTATTGAAATCGTTTTCGATAGTTTCAGAAACGATGTAAGCCTGACCGATAGCCGTTGTTAACAGGTGAGGGCGAACGATATCACCACATACATAGTGATTAGGTTTGCCTGGTACGCGGAACAGGTTGTCCGCGTCCATCAGGTTACGACCGTTGTTGAAATCTTCAACACCCTCAAGAT
>JBFFVI010000201.1:0-4200 GCA_041570895.1 Gammaproteobacteria bacterium | reverse complement strand
GTTGAGGTAGTGACAAGGCTGCAGTCAGCATTAGCAGTGTGAGTATGAGCTTATTGGTTAAAATAGATAATTCACTGCTTTTCATTATATTAATCACTCAGTTGGAGAAGCTGAAAACCTTCATTTTTTGTCTGCCATTGAAGAAATACCCGGTCCTTATCTCGAATCAGAAATGGGTGGTCTGCGTCAGCATCGGTGACTGCAATCTTTTTCGCGGCGCTCCAGCCGTCACCATTGTTTTCTGATTGCTGTAGCCAGACGCTTGCCTGTTTGCCATCAAATTGTTTCCATACCAGCCAGACGTGCTGACCAACGCTGATTACATTCGGGTGTGAGGCGGCAGCTTTATAATCACCGACGCTGATCGCTTCAGTTAGTGAGCCATCGGTGTTGCGGCGCGCATAGAACAGTCCGTGACGTTGCGGCGCATTGTTAAACCATGTCATATGGATATCGTGATTACTCGCGATGTCCATATCAGGGCCATGATGCGGACAGGCGTCTACCTGCCACTGATCAAAACTGACTCGCTGTACTTTCGCCGGTGTGTTTTTCTCGGTGAAGGTGACCAGCGAATGATCCCTGGTGTTTTTGCCATAGATATTGCGCCACAAAATTACCGGCAATTGATTATGGTCGGTATCCATTATCACTCGACAGCATTCACAGCTATGATCGACGATCTTCTGATTCGGCTGAAATGTTTTGCCGCCATCTTCCGACCAGCTGTAGTACAGAGCCGCGCCGTGGTAATCCTTGCCTTGCTGCCTGGCCTGTAAACGGTCACGCTTGTCCAGCCAGGCCATAAACACTTCGCCTTTCTGGTTCGCCGCGATGGCTTCAAAACGGTGGCCTGTTATATCAAGATTGTCATTAACGATAATCGGCTCAGAAAAATGTTCACCATGATCATCCGAAACACTGAAGCGCACATGACCGGTAAATCGTTTCTCTAACGGTGTCGTCCAGGAAACAAATATCTTGCCATCAGCCGGAATGATCTTCGGACGATTCTCGCCTTTCGCTGATATTGCTTCGGGTATCCGGTTAACGCTGACCGGCGAACTGAAACTTTTACCTTTGTCGTCAGAGTAGTTCACATAGACATGCCCGGCATGAGACCAGGCTAACCAGAGGCGACCGTTATCATCAAACCGGGCACTCGGCGCCGGTGCGCAATTTAAACTGGCAGGTTGAGAGATATCGGCACAGACGTCTTTTGGTTTACCTGCCTGGTGCATGTTCTCCATGCCAGCAAAAAGACTGCCGGAAAAACTCGTTACCAGTACCAGGCTGAGCAGTTGTAAATGTTTCATGGCTAAAAAATTCATATCAGAATTTGAAATCAATGCCGGCATAAAAAGTTCTTGGCATCGCCGGTGCGAACTCAGGATTTCCACGGCTGAGTGCTGCAGCTGTTGCATATTTCTCATCGGTGAGATTCATTACTCGTGCATAGACATTGAATTCTGCAGTCACCTGATGATTCATACGAAGGTTAAACGTCTCGTAACCACCGTACTTTTCGGTGTTGGCCTGATCCAGCCAGTAACTGCCAAGATGCACTAATTCCAGCTCGATGCGGCCACCGTTAAGCAGGCCGGGTTGATAGCCAAGGCGAGCGTTGCCGATCGAGCGAGGTGCACTAACCATCTCGTTGCCACTGAAGTTTGTGCCTGACTGTACCCAGTCCTCATAGATGTGTTTGGCATATGAATAACTGATATCCAGTCTTAAGGTCTCGATAAATTGACTGCCGAATCCTAATTCGATGCCGGTATGCGAAGTCTCACCGGCATTGACCGTTGTGCGATCACCGCTAACAGGGTCTTCATAGGTTACCAGGTCGTCATCTACCAACATGGTGTAAACAGAAACTTCATAATTGATCTTGCTGGTTGGCTGCGCTCGTACACCTAGTTCGAAGCTATCTGCTTTTACCGCATCCAGATTAAGTGATTCAGCATTACTGCCAGGTCGGAATAGATCACTTTCAGAAGGTGCCCTGAAAGCATGGCGATAAGAGACAAAGCCGTTCAGGGTTTCACTGAACTCATAGGCGGCACCGAGCTTCGGACTGAGATGAGAAAAGTCGACTGTAGTGTCTGAAGGGTGGTTATAACTTGCGGTGCGGCCATTCATGCTGCTAGGGGTTAACTGTAATAAGCCATCAGCCATATTGTTTGAATAATCGTACTCGAAATAGTCATAACGCAGACCTGCAGTGAGGCGCCATTTCTGTGCCGGTGTCGTCTCTACATGCATGTAAGGCGAAATAGCGCTATAGACTACATCGTAATCATAGATTACATCGGTGACAGTAAAAGCATCGTAAATAGAACCGGTTCTGGTCGCATCGATACTGTTCTCCAGACGGCTGCCTGGGGTGTGATCTATATCGGCACCGATGATAAGTCGTGTTCTGCTGGGTGCAAAGTCCATGCGATACTTGGCCAGCAAACCAAAAGAATTGCTTTCTGTTTCTTTAACGCCTGGGTCATAGCCGAATGACCAGTTGGGCATATAGTCCATGTAGTTATGACGATAATAGGGTGTCAGGCTCAACAGGGTGGTTGCTGTTTCATCTTCATATGCACTGGATAAACGTATTGCCTTGACGTCACGATAGGAGATCGGGTAATAATTCATCGTCGGGTTTTCATTGTAATCAGTTTCACTAAGACGTGAAGTGCCCGCAGTCTGCTGCTCGATATTGGAGCCGGAAAGTATTGTTTTTAAGCTAGAACCGCCATCTGAAAAGTGATCCCAGCGCAGCGTACCGCTCTGTCGATCGTACTCAGTGCCGTCACGCCAGCCATCGCTGTGAGTCAGATTCAAGTCGGCCCTTACGCCGTCATCACCCCATGTGTTGCCACCGCTTAGCAATGCTCGCCTCCAGCCATATTCACCTAGCTCCAGTGAGACGTCACCCTCAGCTTCAAGTGGTGCAGGACGAGTGAGTACATTGACCACACCACCGATAGCATCACTGCCATATAAAGCAGTGCCCGGACCTTTTGTTACTTCTATGCCTGACGCCAGTGGCAAATTCACTTCATACAGGGCGTTGTGATTAAAAAATCCTGTTGATCTCGTAGGGATACCGTCTTCTAAATACAGGTAGACCGCTTTAGTGGTTATCGGTTGGCGAATCGCCATCATATGTCCCTCGCCGTTGGTCTGGTTAACGTGCACACCAGAAACACGATTCATGATTTCTGAGGGATGGGCTGGGCGTACTGCATCTACTTCCTGTTCATCGATTACTCCGATGGTTTCAGCGGTTTCAGCTTGAAGGGTTTCTTCTCTTGTCCCGGTGACAGTGATGACTGCACTACTTTTTTCTAAGGTTTCTTCAGATTGCACAACTACCGGCGTTAATGATAATGAAACGATCGGTAATATCAGGTAATTGAGATAACTTTTACGCATACAACACTCCAGCATGGACGAATATAAATTTTTCTTAAGGCACAGTGCTGCAAAATTCATGCCACTATGTAAGTTGATGAATTTCAAGTGTTAATAAAAATGCAACTGCTCATAAAGTGTAAAGTCTCACTGCCAGGTGTGTGATATCACGCATATTTTGTGATTATAAAGGAGCCGTTTTTTTGTTTAATTTTGCTATGAAAAATAGAATCAAACTAATCAGCTTCAAAAAAATTAATTAAAAATATAGTTTTATTGTTTGGAAATATTTATTGTGTTTATCATCGAATAACAGTTTTATTTAGGTAACAGGGTGGCATCGAAAATTACAACAGTTGCTATTGATATATTCGGATTAACTCGAGATAGGTGTACGTTTAGTATCAGTCACGTATATATAGATATTGGTGGGTCATTATTCAGGTTTTTATTTGCCTGAATGAAAACAACTAATTTTCATCATTAGCGGTGAGTTCAACTGAGAAATCTCATTATAGAAGGCAACAGTTTTCAATACGAGATTATAGTTAGGTGGGATAGAGTTAAAATGATCAGTAAAAATTATGTTACCTCTGCAATTTATCTAACTGTTTTTTTTCTGTCGACGGTATCAATCGCAGGTCAGTCTGAACCTCGTGGTAAGATTTTAAAATTAACTGGCGATGTCGAAGTCATCGATGTCAAAGGCGAGACACACTTAATCAAAAATGTCGATGAACCGTTAAATGAGATGGATACTATCGTCACCAAAAAAGATGCCAGTATAGT
>JBFFVI010000200.1:0-4208 GCA_041570895.1 Gammaproteobacteria bacterium | reverse complement strand
TGGCGGCAGGTTACCCGTAATCGATAGCATATAAAGCAAATATGGGCCGTTAGCTCAGTTGGTAGAGCACCGGACTTTTAATCCGATGGTCGAGCGTTCAAGTCGCTCACGGCCCACCATATAAATCAAAGACTTAGCTTTTATGCTAGGTCTTTTTTTTTGTGCTCTCTAAGATATAGAGCACCACGCCCCTTTCTGCACGGAGCCATACCGTGACAGGCATCGTATACTGTTAGTTACTTCATTTATACCGATTTATACCTCCTTTTTTAATGGCATCGAGATTGTCCGTGCTTGCCCTCTGTTGTTCGTCAGAAATAAATCGATAGCGGAAGATACTAATGGATATTCAGACCCCTGTTAAAATACCTTCGGTATCAGATACCTATAGCATAATTGATTAATATCAGTAAAAAAAGATAATAGCCGAGTCACACTAGTTAAATAATAGTTGTTTATCTTAGATATTATGGTTGGTGAGGAGGCGTATATGTTAATCAAGAGCAAATGGGAAACTGAAAGTATAAAGGATACGCCTATAAGCGTATCGTCTTCTGTCGACGACTCCATTTCAGCAGGTGGGATGCGACAATGTCGGTTCACTCATCGATCAATGTTAAAAAAATTACTTTTATTATTTTCTCTTGCCAGTGTAATCTGTTTTCCGGCTTATGCTCTCGATAGCGGCATCGAAAGCTTGCGGCAGAGCGGTAAAGCCTTTTCATCGGTGGCTAAATCCGTTTCTCCCTCCGTTGCATTTATCCAGGTCGAAGGCCAGGCAAGTGTTGAGGAATCAGAAACCTTTCCATTTTCTTTCGATGAAGACTTTTTTGAACGTTTTTTTGGCGAGCGTTTTTTTGGTGGTCCTTTCCATGATATGCCGCACAGAGATAACCTGCCACAATACCAGCATCGCACCATAAGCCAGGGTTCGGCTTTTGTCTTCAAGACGGAAGACGGCGTGTTGACTGATAAGACCTACCTGATAACCAATAACCATGTCGTCGAAGGTGCAGATAAAATCCGGGTCAAGTTTATGGACGGAGATGAATTTACTGCTGAAGTGACCGGGCGTGATCCACAATCAGATGTCGCCGTGATCGAAATCAAGGCCGGCAAACGCCCTGTCTTACCACTCGGGGATTCATCAAAACTGGAAGTCGGTGAGTGGGTAGTGGCTATTGGCAACCCCTTCGGCCTCAGTCATACTCTTACCGTTGGCGTCGTCAGTGCGACGGGCCGTACCAGTGTAGGGATTAATGACTATGAAGACTTTATCCAGACCGATGCCGCGATTAATCCCGGCAACTCGGGGGGACCATTAGTTAATCTGGATGGTGAGGTCGTCGGTATCAACACCGCCATTTTTTCCCGTAACGGTGGTTATATGGGAATAGGATTCGCCATTCCGATCAATATGGCAAAAGAAATTGCCCAGCAACTCATGGATAAAGGTGAAGTTACCCGTGGTTACCTGGGTATCTATATCCAGCCTCTGACGACTGACCTGGCAAAAGCATTCGATATTAAACAGGATCAGGGTATCCTTGTTGCCGGTGTTAGCGAGGATTCCCCCGCAGCTAAAGCCGGTCTGCAACAAGGCGATGTGATCATCGCCTTTGGCGGTAAGCCGGTTTCAGATGTGGGCGTTTTTCGTAATGAGATCTCGCTGATGCAGCCCGGTGAAGAGGAAAATATCACCATTATCCGGAACGGTAAGCGGAAAACGTTAGTCGTTACCATTGGTGAGCATGACGAGGAAAGCGAAATCGCCAGAGGACCGACTCAGAGTACTGAGCAGCTCGGCCTGACAGTACAGACACTGACCACTGACCTGGCCAGGCAGTTTAACGTCGAGATTGGCAGCGGTGTCGTGGTTACAAAGGTTAAACCCGGTTCCATTGCGGCTCTGGCCAGGATCGATGCGGGCACGATCATTCTGCAGGTCAATCGCAAGCCGGTTAAAACTGCCGATGAATTTAAACGTGCAATTAACAAAGCCAGTAAAGATAGACGCGTATTGTTGCTGATCCGTTCCGAGGAAGGGCAGCGTTATGTTGTGCTCAGCTGGTAAGTAGAGATTGCTGCTGGATCGGCGGCGGAGAATATTAAATTACTGATATCCAGTGTTCTGTCTTTGTGTTCTGGAAGTCTGTTAGATGCCATCTATCCTGGTGATGGATGGTAAGTGGCTTAAACGCAGTGATACTGCAAATAACCTGCGATCATGTTATTCGCTGTTATCGGAGTTTCTCTCCCACCAGTGTTTTTTTTGCTCTGTGGTTTTATTCAATGCCTGTAACTGTTTATACAGCTGTCGTTCTTCAGCGCTAATATGCGTAGGAATCTCTACCTGCATGCGCAGTTTAAGATCGCCTCGACTGCTGCCTTCATAATAAGGCAGCCCTTTACCGCGCATGCGTAACACTTCATCCTGCTGCGTGCCTGCAGGTACTTTTACCGTGATGCTGTTTTTCAGTGTGGGTACTTTTATTTCAGTGCCCAGCACAGCATCGGCAATGTTGATGGTTTCTGTGCGCCAGAGGTCAGCACCCAGCCGTTGAAAACGCTTATCCGGCGCGGTTCTTATAATGACATACAGATCACCCGGTGGTAATCCGGCTGATGCGGCTGGCAGTCCGTGTCCCGGGATACGCAGCGCCATGCCTTCTTCTGCGCCACGCGGTATTTTTACTTTGAGTGATTCCTCTTTTTCGATCTGTCCGCTGCCGTGACATCGCTTGCAGGGTTTTTCTATTATATTGCCTTTTCCGTGACAGACGGGACAAATGGTTATCTGCTGAAACATAACGCTGCCTTTGTCTTTGGTTTCCTTTCTAGAAATTACTTTTTGACCTGATCCGCCACAGGTTTCACATTTCAGCGGCTGTGAACCGGCTTCAGCACCGGTGCCATGACAGGCATCACAGACCATGGGATGTCCTAGGCGCACCGATTCTTCACCGCCGTCATTGATCACGTCGAGACTCACCATCACCTGCACTTCGAGGTCACGACCACGCGTCGGTTCTCGTTGATGATGCATAAAACGGTCAAAAATGCTGTCGCCGTGATGGCCAAAGTCAAAACCGAAGCCCATATCACCAAAGATGTCACCGAGGTCGATGCCGCCAAACAGGTCTTCAGCAGAAAAATCAGCGACGCCGGCAAATCCCTGGGTATCATATTGAGCGCGTTTTTTGGGGTCGGACAGTATTGCGTAGGCTTCTGCTATCTCCTTAAACCGTTCTTCTGCGTCCGCTGCTTTGTTCCTGTCCGGGTGATATTTTAACGCCAGTTTACGAAATGCATTTTTGATGGCTTTGGCATCAGCATCACGTTCAACGCCCAGTACTTCGTAATAATCACGCTGTTCATTGGGCATATCTCAGACCTGCTTTATTTGTTTTCTTCGTAGTCAGCATCCACTACTTTTTCACGCGTTGTGCTGCTGGACGACTGGCCTCCGTCTTCTCCGGTGTTAACTTTACGTTCTGAATAGATACCGGCATCAGGTTGTTGTGAGTAGATCACCACGCCGGCTTCTTTTAGAACGGCGGCCAGTGCAGCTGATTTTTCTGCTGCCAGTTCGGCATCTTTTTTATTGATCGCGTCACGAGTATCGTTCATGCCTTGTTGAATTTTACTGCGTAACTCATCTGTAAGTTTGTCGCTAAAATCGGCAAGCATCTTCTCAGCCTGATAACTGACAGAGTCAGCCTCGTTAAGTTTGTCCGCCTGCTCACGACGTTTTTTATCGGCATCGGCAAATTTTTCTGCATCTTGAACCATGCGTTCTTTCTCGTCTTCTGATAACCGTGTGGAGCCCGAGATAGTGATCGATTGCGACTTGCCGGTAGCCTGATCTTTAGCGGTGACATTGAGGATACCAGTGGCATCGATGACAAAGGTAACATCGATCTTTGGAACACCTCTGGGTGCCGGCACCAGACCATCGAGGTTAAATTCACCGAGACTGATATTGTCGCTGGACATCGGCCGTTCACCCTGGAACACGTGGATGGTGACTGAAGGCTGCATATCTGCCGCAGTGGTGAAGGTTTCGGTATGTTTCACCGGAATCGGAGAATTACGCGAAATCAGTGAAGTAGCGACACCGCCCAGCGTTTCTACGCCCAAGGTTAAGGGGGTGACATCCACCAGAACAATGTCGCCGACTTCGCCGCTCAGGACCCCTGCCTGAATAG
>JBFFVI010000199.1:0-4212 GCA_041570895.1 Gammaproteobacteria bacterium | reverse complement strand
GGATGATCCATACAACCAGGCAGATTCGCAGAGATCAAGAGCGAAACAAACACAGGATGAACTATCCTCAGAAACCAGGCAGAAATAATATATATGATTCTCATTGAGATCCCAAGATGACGGAGGGATTGTTAATTAGACGCGGCCTGTCCCCTATTCATCCATGAAATACAAAAGTTGACGTAACTCATCCCACATCGAGATGTAACACTTTGCCGCCCTGCTACGGGCAGCAAACACCGTCACGGGCGCACGATAAATGCCCATGCGTTCAACTTCACTGGCATACGGTATATAGCTTTGTAGAACGTTTGACATAAATGAGGGTGGATGCTGCACGATTAAACGATGCATGTTTTTTCGCCGATCAACCATGACGAAAAATGGCATTACTTTGGTCTGTTCTATACCCTGCTGTTTAAAGAATTCTATAATCTGCTGATAGGTTCGCAAAGAAAGCGTGGTGGGAATCGTTGGCACCAGCAGTATATCTGCCGCAGCAAAAACACTTTCTGATACTGAAGAGATGCTGGGTGGGCAGTCCAGAAAGATATAATCATATTCTTCCGCAAGCGGTTTCAGCAACTGATTAAAACGGTCTACTGGATCCTTCGTACTCTCCAGAAAGGTGTCCATGTGTCGATAGGTAAAATCAGATGGCAATAGATCCAGATTTTCATAATCAGTGCCTCTTATAGCTTCTTCAATATCGATCTTGCCATCGATCAGTTTTTTGCCACCACCTTTTATTTCAGGCTTTATTTTACAATAATAACTGGCTGCGCCCTGCGGATCAAGATCCCACAGAAGTGTGTTAGCTCCATCGAGTGAAGCCAGAAAAGACAGGTTGACCGCAGTTGCGGTCTTGCCGACACCACCTTTAATGTTATATATCGCAATAGTTTTCACAGCTTAATCTTGCCCCTCGTAGTACTCAACGAACATCTCCTTGAATTTTTTCTGGCTGGCAGATGAAGAATACATCTTATAACTTTCTTTAAATTTTTTGCCTGCTTCGAGTTGTTGCTGTTGAAGAATTTCTACTATCTGTTCAGATATTTTTATGGCATCCTGGTTATCGCTCTGCTGGATAAATGCATTCACCATAGCCATCTGAATATGACGATCATTGTACTCACCCAGACTGTCCTGTACATCGATTAATGTTTCAATCAATACACGAAGACTGACTGCCGGGTACAGGCTGCGAAAGAACTCGATCAGGTAGCGCAGATGTTTGAAGTATTTTCGTAACTCATGCAGTGTTTCGGCTGAGCTATTCCTGGTAATCGATTTGCCCTTAACCAGGATTTCCTGATTAACGCGCCAGATAAGTTCATCTGCCAGTTTGTATGTCGCTCCGTCGAGTTTATCAGGCGCGGAGTCATCCATTTCAGACTGCTCTAGATAATCACGCCATTGTTTAATATGATCACGATACTGAGAAGATTTTAATTCTGCAATTAATTGCTTTTGCGCCTCGGCTCGTGAAAGTAAAAGATATTGACGTAACGGTTGTAGCTGTGTCCAACTCGATTGCTCTAAGTCGACCTGATAATTCTGCAGCTGCAGCAGAAACACATCAAGGTCTCTCACTGGATTAGTCAACTTACCCAGCTGTGAAAAGAAAGACTTATATTGTGTGCTTATTTCTTGCGGGTGTACCGTATTGGCCTGTTTCAGTGCGACGCGTATTTTTTTTATCACAACACGGTAATCATGCATAAATTCCGTATCTCGTCCCTTGATCGTACCGCTGGTATTCTGCTGCATAATCTCTAGTAATCGAAGCAGGATTTTCTTTACTGCCTGGGCATCCGGCATATCAGGATCAAGTCGCAGGTTCAACCTGGTGCTATATTCGCCAGTACTTATGCCACTGGCAATCAGCGCCAGCTCCATCACATTATCCTGAGTGGTTTGCAGCGGCATGTCTGCCAGGAATGCTGCAAGACGCTGGTAATCTTTCGCGTAGCCTTTGACCGCCTTCAGGGTCAGTCGTCTGGTCAACACACTGGCAGCACGCAATTTAGCAGTGTTATACCAGTACTCATCGAGATGTAGACGTACCACTATTTTATTATTATTATCCAGCACAGCGAATGACTGGCGTTTAATTCTTAACTTGATACGGGGTAAAAGTTCACGAACAGAGATGACTGAGGTGAGTTGCTGGCGAAACTCGCTAGCAGGAAGATCAGCGGCCAGACGCGGGACTTTTTTCAGTCCCAGCTGTATTTTTAATTTGCCATCCTTGTCTGCCTGCCAGTAGATCCTGAGTGACTTACCATCATCATGGCCTTCAAGTTTTGAGCCATTCTTATACAGACGCCAGTCAAAGGTATCGTAAAACACCCGGTGATAAACCGTTTCGGCCTGCTCCTGAATAGAGAAATGGTTGCCTAATAACGAAACCAGTGCCGAAATACTTTGCTCGTCAGGAATTACATAACTGTACTGATTATCTGGCATTAACAATGATTGGTAGCTATTTTCTAGGCCAGCATGATATTAGTAATATAATAAATACGCAACGGCTAACATCCATTCCCGTCTTGCAGTTTGTAAGGGCTTCGACTCTTTAATTTTCAGCCGTCCGCCCTGCTTTAGCCAAAAGATTGCGGTAATAATACATCAAGGGCATCTTAACCAGCTTTGTCAGAGCTTCTGCAGCCGCGTTAACTTCTGGCTGGTGCAAGGCCACAGTCCTCTTACAGCAGAACATGATCGAATTTCGATCGCCCGAATCATAAGAGATTATCTCGCAAAAAAAGCTTTCTATGGTATCCATCAGCAAGGATCCCTGATGCGGTTTGGTGTGAAAGTTCAAAACCAGGCAACCCGATTCGCTCAATGACTGATAACTGGCGACTATAAAGTCCTGTTGCGCCTGGCATGCCGACATACCCTCTGCCTGGTATAGATCACTAAAGATAATGTCGGTAGAACCCTGTGCGAGCTTCGACAGGTAGTGTGAGGCATCATCGTGTATGACCTGCAGATCGTCCAGCCGTGGCAGATCAAACCAGTGATAAGCGATATCGATCACCGCCTGCCGTATTTCCACCACCTGGATAGTCGATTGCGGAAAATAGTGGCTCAAACAATGTGCCAGTCCGCCACCGCCCAGGCCAAGCAGGGTTATCCGTCTGGCATCGACAAATAACAGGCCGAGTAACATTACCTGGGTGTACTCGTGTATCAGATAATACGGCCGAGACATCAGCACACTGCTCTGTTCGAGTCTTGAACCAAAGCTCAACAGCCGTTTATTGCCACGCTGAGTAACAACGATAGCACCATCATTATCTTCAGTGCGATAGAGTTCTTTACCCATTAACGTACCATGCTTTATACGTGCACCATGCTGGATTGTTTTCAAATGATGTTCTCGTCGATGCTGTGCTGTCTATTGATTATACTATCAAGCAATCTCAGCCCTTGATTTCTTTTTAACAGACCGCTATCTGGTGTAGACTAAAAATCATGGAAAATTTTTTCAGTATCTGTAGCCAGCAAAACAGTCCGCAAGCGGTCATCAACGACTGTGTGCGGCAATGCGAAGCGGCGCCCGCTGAAGCGAACTTTGGTTTCATCTATGCTACCGATGCGATGTCGACAGACTTGCCTGAACTATTGCAGCAGTGCAAGGCGGCAACTAATATCGAGCACTGGGTTGGCTCTATCGGTCTGGGCGTCATTACCGCAGGAAAGGAGATATATGATGCGCCGGCGGCCAGTATCATGCTGGCAAATTTTGCTGAAGATGAATTCACCATGGTGCCGACCATCAGCAAACAGGAAGAGATAACATCCCGACTGCACTGGCCGCACACGTTTGCCACTAATTTTGGCGTCATTCATGGCGATCCATTAAACCAGGATGCGCAAGATCTTATAGAAGCATTACAGCAACAGCTGGATAATGGTTTTCTCGTCGGCGGCCTGACATCTTCTCGAGGCAGCCACTACCAGGTCGCTGATGATGTGTTAAGTGGCGGTATCTCTGGTGTGCTATTTTCGGAAAACGTCAGCGTCATCACCAACCTGAGTCAGGGTTGCAGCCCCGTCGGTGACAAACACCGCATCAGCAAAGCCCAGGAGAATGCAGCCTTCCTGCTCGACAGCAAACCAGCGCTGCAAGTGCTGATGCACGATATGGGCATCAGTAACTACTCGCAGCTGGAACAG
Source organism: Gammaproteobacteria bacterium (assembly GCA_041570895.1). GTDB lineage: Bacteria > Pseudomonadota > Gammaproteobacteria > SZUA-229 > SZUA-229. The sequence goes on along the minus strand of JBFFVI010000199.1, from coordinate 21 downwards.
GAAGCAGCCGAGGTATTCATC
>JBFFVI010000198.1:0-4214 GCA_041570895.1 Gammaproteobacteria bacterium | reverse complement strand
GCTGGCACCATGAGGAATAAAAACAATGCAACTGTTTTGAATCACTGTTTTCTGTAAAATGATTTTGCGCTGGACATGCATGGAGTATAGCAAGGCAATAATAATATAGACTTTTAAATTATCTAATTTGCTGTAAATAATTATGGAATTAAATCTATTAGCCACACACTTCTCGGACATTACCTGGATACTTTTTGCGCTGGTTTTTGGTGTCCTGGTCACACACATGTCACTGCCACCGATGGTCGGCTACCTGGTTGCCGGTTTTGTTTTGAGTGCTCTGGACATGCAGAGCGGTGACACGCTCAATGCGGTGGCAGAGCTTGGCGTCACCATATTGTTATTTAGTATCGGTCTCAAGCTAAATATAAAAGATCTGTTACGTGCGGAGATATGGGCGGTATCCGTTATACACATGTTGATAACGGTGGTTGTTTTCGGCGTACTGATTTTTGCTATGAGCTTTAGCGCTCTGCAGGCATTTGTCGGGCTTTCTGTTACTGAGTCGGTATTGATCGCATTTGCTTTAAGTTTTTCCAGTACGGTATTCGCGGTTAAGGTTCTAGAAGAAAAAGGCGAGATGTCATCGCTACACGGCAAGATTGCGATTGGCATCCTGATCATGCAGGATTTATTAGCTGTTTTATTTCTCACTGCAGCATCAGGTAAAGTGCCTTCGCCATGGGCGTTATTGCTGTTGTTGCTGATTCCTTTAAGGCCGCTCCTTATCAAGTTGTTGCACCAGGTGAGTCGAGGTGAGCTGCTGGTGCTAAGCGGTATGTCACTAGCGCTGGGTGGTGCAGTGTTGTTTGATATGGTGGGTGTGAAAGCGGATCTTGGTGCATTGATCGTCGGTGTATTGTTAGCCGGCAATGAGAAATCAGACGAGATGGCTAAATCATTGCTTACCTTTAAAGAGATTTTTCTCGTCGCCTTCTTTCTCAGTATCGGTTTTCATGGCATGCCTTCAGCGATGTCGTTGGTGATTGCTGTCGTGCTTGCTGTCTTGATGCTTGGCAAATCCTATCTATTCTTTAGATTGTTCACTGCCTTTAAATTGCGTGGTCGTACCAGTTTCCTGAGCAGTTTATCGTTATCTAACTATAGTGAATTTGGTTTGATCGTGGGCGCTATCGGTGTCGCGAATGGCTGGATGAGCGGTGAGTGGCTCGTCATCATCGCGCTTGCATTGGCGATTACGTTTACCATGTCATCATTAGTGAATACACATGCGCACAGTCTGTATGCAAGGTTAGAGAATCACCTGTATAAGTATGAGAGCCTGCAACGACTGCCTCATGATAAACCGATCGAGGTCGGTGATGCACAGATACTGGTGTTTGGTATGGGGCGTGTGGGCACCGGTGTATATGATAGTTTACTAGGCCAGTACGGTGAAAGTCTATTAGGCATCGATATCGATCAGAAGGTGATCCGCAAGCACGAGCTAGAAGGTAGAAACGTACTCGTCGGTGATGCGACCGATTACGATTTTTGGGAACGCCTGAGACCCGGTTCGGTAAAATTAATTTTACTGGATATGCCGAACGTCAAAGAAGCGTTGGCTGCAGTTAATATGATCAAACGCACCGAGTATCACGGTTTGATAGCTGCCGCGGTAAAATATCAGGATGGTGTACAGCTGATGAAAGATGCCGGGGTCGATTCCGTATTTAATGTTTACGCAGAAGCGGGCTCTGGTTTCGCCGGCCATGTCTGCGAAAATCTTTCGGTGACGCTGGACTGAAGACCGGCGATCGTCTGGCGCTCACAGTGTGCCAGACGATCGCAGTATCTATAAACTTAACTTAATGCCTGATATTGCTCTAATCTCAGGCGTGGACCAAACTGGCTGACGATCTGTGAAGAGGCCTTACTGGCCAGGTTTCCGGCCTGCTCAAAAGATAGGCCATGGGTTAAACCATACATGAAAGCACCGGCAAATAAATCCCCTGCGCCATTGGTGTCGACCGCTTTAACCGGATGCGCATCGATATTGATCAGCTTGCTGCCGTCATAAACAACAGCACCGTTTGCACCTAGCGTGATGGCGAATGTTTTAGAAAATGTTTTGATCACCTCTATGGCATCGTCCATGGATGATTTCTGGGTGTAACTTAATGCTTCGGCTTCGTTGCAGAACAGCAGGTCGATGCCATCACCGATGGTCTCGGTAAAGCCATCACGAAAATGTTCGGCGACAAACGGGTCAGAAAAGGTGAGAGCGGTTTTAACATTATTCTTTTCAGCGATGGTTCGCGCTGTGATGTTGGCCGCCTTGCCGCTCTCTGAAGTGGTGAGGTAGCCCTCGAGATAACAGAAGCTGGCATTCTTGATGGCATCGTCACTGACTTCATAGGGCGACAGCTCGGAGGAAACGCCAAGAAAAGTGTGCATGGTGCGTTCAGCATCGGGGGTTACCATCACCAGGCACTTACCGGTGATAGCGCCTTTATGTTTGCCATCCATGTTGCAGTCGACGCCGGCTTTATTTAAATCGTCGAGATAAAAGTGACCGAGGTCATCATCGGCAACCTTGCAGGAATAATAGGCAGAACCGCCCATGGCGCTAACCGCGATCAGCGTGTTGGCAGCAGAGCCGCCACTGGCTTTATTGCCTTCAAATACATCGAGCTGTTCGATCAGTTCGTGTTGCTGATTTTCATCAACCAGAGTCATTATGCCTTTATCGATAGCGTTATCCTGTAAGAATTGATCACTGATCTCAAATTCCATATCAACCAGTGCATTCCCTAAACCGTAGACGTCGTACTTGCTCATTAAGTTACCTGTTATTAATCTTTTAAAAGTGGGTGAATCTTAGCAATTCTAACAGGTGATTGTGTAATATATGTTCTTCTCTAGCGCTTTGAGTATCAATGGAAACAATAACGCTGCCCTACTGGATTTTTATCGTCTTGCTGGTATTCGCTGGCATCATGGTGCTGGACAGGATCCTGTTGCCCGGTATGCGCTGGTATCTGAAGCGACGGGTGAATCGTGTGATCGAAGAGATCAATACCCGACTGGACATAGAAATTCGTCCCATCCAGTTTACCCGCCGTCAGGCTTTGATCGATCAGCTGGTATTTGATGAAAAAGTTATCGATGAAATCAAGCGCTATGCACATGAGCATAATATGCCGCACGCCATCGCACAGGAAAATGCGCGCAGATATGCTGCAGAGATCGTCCCGGCGTTTAATGCCTATATCTATTTTCGCATCGGTTACTGGCTGGCAAAGAAATTTGCCCGACTTGTCTACCGGGTGAGAGTAGGTTTTTACGATAACAACAAGATCAGCGAGATCGATGCCAATTCCTCGGTTGTTTTTGTTATGAACCATCGCAGCAACATGGATTATGTGCTGGTATCTTTTTTGGTCGCAGAAAAAACCACCCTGTCGTATGCGGTCGGGGAGTGGGCGCGTATCTGGCCATTGCAGATGCTGATCAAAGCCATGGGCGCTTTTTTCGTGCGGCGTAACTCGGGTAATTCCCTGTACCGAAAAGTATTAGAACGATACATCAACCTATCGACACGCGCCGGGGTCTGTCAGGCGGTTTTTTTAGAGGGTGGTCTGACCAGAGATGGCAAGTTGCGTGAGCCGCGTTTAGGTTTTCTCGATTATATGCTGCGCGATTACCACCCGCACAGTGATAAAGATATCGTGTTTATTCCTGTGGGTATCAACTATGACCGCGTCATCGAAGACAGGAGTCTTATCCGCCGTCTCGATAAATCAGCGGAAAAAAGAAGTCTCTGGTTCGTGGTAAAAACAACTGCTGCTTTTATTTTTAAAAATGCCCTGTTATCGAGAAAAAATCGCTGGCGTCGATTTGGTTATGCCAGTGTTAATTTTGGTGAACCGGTGTCTGCAAAACGTTATTGTGATACACACAACGTCGACTTCAGCGCGCTCGATAAAGATAACAGGTTTGTACGTGTTGAGTCGCTGGCAAAGGACATCATGCAAAATATTTCACAGGTGGTACCGGTGGTGCCGGTCGCTCTCGTGTGTGAGGTGTTGTTAAAGAATCAATCAGCATGGAAGAGCGAGCTGGAACTTAAAGCGCAGTGTTCTGAAAGAATAAAGCAGCTGGCGGCTGCCGGTGCGCCGATCGAGATCTCATCGAGTGCGCTGGAAAGTGTTTTAGGTTCGGCCCTCGAGGCGATAAACGGACGTGGTCTGCTAGAAGAAAAAGATAACCTG
>JBFFVI010000197.1:0-4227 GCA_041570895.1 Gammaproteobacteria bacterium | reverse complement strand
GACGGCAGCTGATAAAAGAATGAACGCGTAAACATGCAGAAAAGTCGGCAGATAGTTTCCCATAACACCGAAAACAGGTCTTACATTATCATTAAGAAAGAGACCATTAGAAATAAGATAAGCCGTTTCAGGTTGCCGGTCAATCAGGTAGATACATAATCCAAGAGATAGTGCGGCAGCCGCTAGAAACAACAGATCTGCACGTGATCTGCGCAGGTAGTTTAAATCAGTTTGATGGCTGAGTTGTTGCATAGCGTAAGTCATCATTGCCCCGGTAACCAAGATGAGTTTCACCATTGGTGTCGATCGCTATCGCGCTTTCATGGTGAACGTACGATCTGGCATCGATAGCATATGTTTTCCAGCTGCCGGTGATATTTGTTGAATACATTAGTATATTGTTTTCATCGTCGACATAGCTAACGTGAAGACTGTTCGATGAGTCTGCATACACTGAGCTGCCAGCAGTATCTACGTTGTCATTAATGATGCTGATGTCCCATGTGTCTGCAGCTTTAGTGGCTTGCACCAGGGTATTATCAGCGTCATCGGAATAGATGATGTGAACACCGCCTGCAGAATCAGAGACTATCGAGGGAAAGTAATGAATATCTGCGGCTGTCTCTTTGACTATACTCGTTAGCCAGTTTCCGGACGCATCAGTGGCATATATTATCGCGCCGCCCTGCTGGTATCCGTAATCATCATAGTAGCTGATATGAACATTGTTATCCTGATCAACGGTGATGGAGGGGTACATGGCAAGGTTATCGGTATCTTCAATGACTTCTGTTTGCCATACTCCGGTCCGGTTAGTTGCATATTTGATATCACCCGATCCGATATAGCTGAAATGAGCATGGCCGCCTGCATCGGCATCTAAAGCGGAACCAGTTATCTCCTCATTTTCCACTACCGTTGTTCTTGTCCAGTAACCGTCGCCCATAAAAATATATTTCAATTCTCTTGATGTGTAGTTGATGTAGCCAACATGCTCATTGTCGCTTGAATCAGATCTTATTTCTGGATAAGTAAATTTTTTGTGGTTTGTTAAATCACTTGTTATATAGGTATCGAGATCGAGTACGAGCCAGGAGCTAGTACGTTTGAAATAGTATCTTAAATATTTGTTCTGGGTGTAACGTTCATCCTCGGAATTGTATACCAGCTTATCAATGGTATAAACCATGTGAGGTTTGTTATTGCCGTCAGCGTCGATAGCAATGGATTCAGGTTGTTCACCTTTTCTTACAATGCTCAACAACCATGATGAGGTTGCGCATGTATACTCGGTTAATGCCGACTCGTTGCCGCTTTTATCATAAGCCAGAACAGCATAACAGTAGTAGGTAAGCGGATCGATATCGGTATCCGTATAAATCGCTTTCGATACGGTTGCAAGATATGCGCTATCCCGATACAGCTTGTAACCAGCGATGAGTCCATCATCGCTTGACTGTGACCAGGTTACGTTTAATGCCGGCACACCTTCACCTGTCTCGATGTATGTTACCGAGATGCTGGCCGGAACAGTTGGCGGCGTCGTGTCTGCCAATGTGGTTGCACAAGCCTTGTTACTTTTTACCGATTCATTACGGGCAAGGTCTACGGCGGTAACGTGGTAACAATACATCGTAACAGCTTCTAATCCGGAACTGGTGAACTCCGTAGTGCTGGAAGCTACCATCCCTATGTATGCGTCATCTTGATATATTTGATAGCGGATAACTACTTCATTATCAGTGGCTTCTTGCCACATAAGCGCTATCTTGCTTGGCGATATTGCGCTAGCGACTAATTGCGTGGGTGCGGTAGGTGGTATGGTATCGCCCGGTTCTTCTATTGGGCATGGAAACGGGAAGCAGGGTGATATATAGAAATCGCCACCACCACTGCTGATGATGCTTAATAAGCCGGCAACAAAGACAAATGTTAATCCAGCGATTCTTAGATGTAGACCTTTATCAAACATAATGATTAACTGGCAGTTATTCTATAAATACATCATGCCCATAATTATTTTAATCATAAGAAATAACTTGTAGCATTGATAATCATCAACTATTGGAGAGGATAAAAGGGATCGATTCTTTTATTTAAATCAAGGGCTAAATCAAGTGGTCAGACCCCTTGATTTCTACCGCCCATCCACAGACATATATGTTGTTCTACTTAGAAGTGCTGTCTTTGAGGGCGGCGTATCTTATAAAGGGTCTTAAAATACCCATTATGTGATCGAGGTGGTCATCGGGTATTTTTTTAAAGTTGCCATCTATGATGTATGGCAATGATTTGTTCAGGAAATAATCGTACTGGACTTTTTTACCTGACCCGGCATCAGTTTGACTATCTTTACAATGACTGATTATTTCCCCGTTATTACTATCGATCGATTTTTGCAGGGCGGTATCTGCATTCCTACAAAGATCGTTAAATGTCAGGTCGTTATCATAGTGATCGATACTGGATATTCCAACGGCTATATCAAACCGTATCTTGTTTTTATTGATAGCGAATTTCATGCTTCTGACCATTTTCTGTACACGTTTGATGGCCGTCTTAGAATTGGAGCAGCTGGTAACGGGTAATAGAAGTGCAAACTTCGAAGCGCCGATGCGTGCAACGATCTCTTCATCACGCAAATGATTCCGGATGCGTTTGCCTACTTCGACGACCACTTGCGTTGTAACTGAATTGTTTTGGCTGTCACTGATTGCAGATAAAGGTTTAAGCTCGATGTAGGCGATGGCAAGTTCTAGCTTGTGGCGCATAGCCATGGAAAGCGCTTTGCTGCCTTCGCTATCAAAATGTGAAGCATTGTACAGCCCAGATTGTCGATCTATGCCTAACATATCTTCAAGTTGGTTGAGTCTCTGGTTAAGATTGATATAAGAGCAGGCGCAGCTGATCAGGTCAATATCGCTAAAAGGTTTTGAAATAAAACCGGTTGCACCCATTTCGAACACGGCGCGCATGGCGGCATGTGAATCTGAGTGGCCGGTGATCATGATGATTGGTTTCTGTGCAATGCGTCTGTCTGGTGATGTACGAATATGCTTAAGTAATTGCAGTCCGTTCATTTCCGGCATTTGTATATCTGCAAAGACGACAGCGTAATCGGGATTGTTCTCTATCTTTTCCCAGGCATCTTTACCATTTACAGCTTCGTGTACGGTATATTGCTTTGAAAGTATTTTGTTTGCAGCGGCACGCGCTGTTTTGGAATCATCTACGAACAGTATTTCTGGTCTATCGGTCTTTGCTTCGCTCATACAGTGTCCTGAAATTCATGCCGCTATTTGATGTTTCATGTTGAACGAGCAAGGCTCGATTCACCTTATCTCAGTATAGGATATATCCAGGTTAAAGGTGATTAAAGGGGGGCAAGGCCCTTATTTTTGTTTTGACTATAGATGCATAGGATGTTTTACTTCTTATACTTTGAAAACTGATCCTGTCACAAATCCTCTGGATAAACTTCCGCCTATTCTTAAGAAGAATTTAGACCGTAACCTCTGTGTCTGTAATGAAGTTCCTAAGATGGATATTATCGATGCCATCGTGAATGGGGCCACTACGGTGGGAGAAATTAAAAAACAGACCTATGCCACAATGGGAAGTGGCTGTTGCACAAAACAGGTTGAGCGGTTGATTGAATGTCTTTGCTGGCCAGATACGGAGAAATAGCTTTCTCTTTAGAGTGCTAAGAAGCAATTCGCTAAGATTCCATTGTTTGTTTATGCGTATTTTCATTTATCACCGACGCCTTTTTTAATTTATTAGAATCCATGACCCCGGAACGACTAGCAATCATAAAAGCAAGCCTGGACAGAAGACAGACAGATCTTACAGTGGTTATGGAAAATGTTCGTAAACCACATAACCTCGCAGCCGTTGCGCGTACCCTGGAAGCTGTTGGCGGACTTGAAATTCATGCGATTACTGAACTCACTTCGATCCGCCTCACACAGATGTCAGCGGGCGGCACAAAGAAATGGATGAAGGTGAACAGGCACTCGACAACAGAAGATGGCTTGAATCATTTGAAACAACAGGGCTTTCAGATCATCGCAACCAGCCTTTGTGAGAGCACAAAAGATTATCGAGATATCGATTACACTAAACCGACAGCCATAATGGTTGGCGAAGAACTTGAAGGCATCAGTGATCTGGCTAAACAGTTGGCTGATGAGAACATCAGCATTCCCATGGTTGGCATGGTGCAGT
>JBFFVI010000196.1:0-4240 GCA_041570895.1 Gammaproteobacteria bacterium | reverse complement strand
TGGGGAGCTGCCAATGGGTTTTTTAACCGGCAAACGTGTGTTAATTTTTGGGGTTGCGAGTAATCGCTCCATCGCCTGGGGCATTGCAAAAGCAATGCATAGAGAAGGTGCCGAACTGGCTTTTGCCTACATGGGCGAACGCCTGAAAGAACGCGTCGAAAAATTAGCAGGTGAATGTGATTCTGACATCGTCGTACCCTGCGATGTAGAAAATGATGAACAGATCGAAGCGGTTTTCGATCACCTCGATGATTACTGGGATAGTCTCGATATCATCGTTCATTCGGTCGCATTTGCACCTAAAGAAATGCTCGAAGGTGATTATCTGGACAATATCACGCGTAAAGGATTTAACACCGCACACGATATTAGCTCATACAGCCTTGCAGCCATCGCTAAAGCCGGTCGTCATATGATGCAAAATCGCGAGGATGCCGCCATCATTACCATGAGTTATCTCGGTGCTGTACGTGCATTCCCGGGTTATAACGTTATGGGCCTGGCAAAAGCCAGTCTTGAGGCCAATGTTCGCTACCTGGCACATTCATTAGGACCAGAAGGTATTCGAGTTAATGCGATTTCTGCCGGTCCGATCAAAACCCTTGCGGCAAAAGGTATCACAGGTTTCAATAAGATTATCGAACACGTAGAGCGTAGCGCCCCGCTACGCCGCAATGTAACCATTGACGAGGTCGGTAATACTTCGGCATTCCTGTGCTCACCTCTGGCAAGCGGGATTACCGGTGAAGTAATATATGTAGATGCTGGATACCACACCGCTGGCCTGATGGGTGATGTATCAGAATAAACTAACTTTATACATATTCTAAAAGATAAAAAGCCGCTTCTAGATTAACTAGCAAGCGGCTTTTTTATTTTCATGAATTACCTCAGACAGACTAGATCAGGCGCGTTTCCTCGCCTTCAAGCCGTGCGATCGTTACTGCAGCACATGAATCACTAAACACATTCACAGAGGTTCTGCACATATCCAGCACGCGATCGACAACCAGGATCAAACCTATGGCTTCCAGTGGCAAACCTATTGCTGCTAATATGATAGTAATAGCGACAAGACTCGCTGAGGGGATGCCCGCCACACCCACTGATGTGAGCAGTGCGATGAGAACAATAGTGAACTGCGTCGTCACATCCAGCGAGATCCCGTAAGCCTGTGCTATAAACATGGCTGCGACACACTCATACAGAGCCGTACCATCCATATTAATAGTAGCACCCAGAGGTAAAGTAAAACCAGCCACCTGATTTGATACACCGGCACGTTTTTCAACACAATCCATGGTGATAGGTAAGGTCGCAGAAGAAGAACTCGTCGAGAATGCTGTCAATAAAGCAGGCAACATCGCCTTAAAGTGTTTTGCTGGTGAAACATGCGCAAGAAAATACAACACGCCGGACAAAAACAACAGCAGGTGAACAGCTAAAGCCAGTAATACCGTGATAAAAAACAGTGCCAGGGGCTCAAACGCCTCAACACCAGAAATTAATATCACCTTTGTTACCAGAGCATATACACCGATTGGCGCAAACTTCATGATCAGCTCTGTCATCATCATCATGATATTTAACAGACCTTGCCAGAAATCTTTATGCGCCTGGGCCGCCGAACCTTCTAGCCTGGAAACAAAATAGCCAAAGAGCAGACTGAAAAAAATCAGACCCAGCATCTGGCCATTGGCTGCAGCAGTAATAATATTAGGCGGCACCATTCGTAGCAATACTTCCGCGATATCAGCGGCACCTTTATCACCTACCTTGCTAATGACCTCATCCGTTTCTGCCGACAGGCCGATTATATGACGTGCTGGCTCGCCATCAACAATTCCCGGCTGAAGTAAATTGACAAAGAAAAGACCGATTAAGATCGCAACCAAACTGGTGGTTGCATAATAAAGAAGAGTTTTTGTACCGAGACGACCGAGTGTCTCACCACCTAACCCCATCATGCCGGTAATTATTGAAGCCATGACAAGTGGCACAATCAACATTTTCAAAGCATTTAAAAATAACGTACCGAAAAAAGTCAAAACGGAAAGAAAAGAAATGCCGAAAACAGAGAATGCTTGATCGACTGCAAGACCAGATACAACCGCAAGACAAAGTGAAATGAGTATCTGCCAATGCAAAGCAATTTTATTCGTTGCCACTGCGTCCCCTGTTTGCTTTAAGTACTAGCGATTAGTTTGCGTTATATACATCGAACTGAAAATATTTACCCGCAAAGGTACTGAGCTTTGGTATTTAGAAAGCACCATCACTAGCTCTCGCCTTAATATCAGGCAATGCTTAACTGTGTGGTCTATCTATATTTACCTTTAATTATAAAATAACTACTTTTCCAGGATGCGCTTATTCATATCAATATTTGCGCTATCTTTTATAGCCAGTAAAGCGTTGCTGAAATCGCGTGTAGCGCTCTCTCTTACAACTTCATTCTTAACAGCATCCAGCTTTTCCTGAGAGATAACACCCGGTGCATTGACATTTGTTAATACCACCAGGGCAACATCACCAGTGATCAGATCAACATCTTTAACCGATGGCTTACCATCCTCGATAGAGATAATCTCAAATGCGCTGCGCAATATCGCTGGGTCACTCACTTTTGCATTATCGTTTCGTCCTAACGAAGAAAGGACTTCTATACTGACGCCATCTGCTTTCAATGTCTCGATAGATTCACCCGCTTCGATTTTGGATTTAACATCCAGTGCAGCGGCCCTGGTTTGCTCATGGCCATTAAGTGCTTTTAATATACCTTCGATTTTTGAGCTCACATCTTCTAGAGGAATGGCTGTCGCAGGCACATGCTCATTTAGACGTATAACAACGACGTGTGTTGGACTAATCTCGATAATATCACTATTGCTACCCTGCTCTAATACCAGTGATGAAAAGGCTATATTTCGAACTTTTTCATTATCAGCAATTCCGTCACCTTTGAAACGAGAGAAGTAATCAGTGGTTTTAAGTTTAAGCCCTAAATCTTCAACAACGACATCGAGATTATCGGGATTCTCGTAAGCAGTTGATGCCAGTCTTTCACTTAGATCATAGAACATTGAGGCTATAGCATCTGATTTCAATTCGTCTTCAAACTCGTAACGTTTGACGCCCAGCGGTTCGACGGTCTCACTTCTAACATCATCTAGCATAATCAAGTGATAACCAAATTGCGTCTCCACGACATCACTCACTGAACCTTTTTCCATATCGAACAACGCTTGTTCAAAAGGTTTAACCATTTCACCCAGTGCTACCCAGCCAAGGTCACCGCCTTCCTCAGCCGAACCCTGATCCTGTGAATGTTTTTTCGCTAGCGCAGCAAAATCTGCACCATTATCGAGCTCCTGTTTAAGCGCTGCTATTTTACTTTTAGCCGCTGCTTTTTCTTCAGCTCCATCAGTAACAACGGTGGAAAGTAAAATATGTCTGGCTTTGCGTTCTTCTCTGCCACTGATACTGGCGACATAGTCGTCATACATCTTTTTAATTTGTTCTTCATCAACAGCAACACTTTCAGCCAACGAATCCGAAGTGATTTCAACATAATCGACTTTAATTTTTTCAGGCAGCATGAAGCGCTGTATATTTTCTTCGTAGTATTGTTTTATCTCTTCATCACTTGATGTTAACGCTGTAGAAAAATGATCAAGGTCAAATGTAAGAACAGTAATATCACGTGTCTGCTCATTCAATGAGGCCAGATCATTAACTTCTTTTTTGGTCACGAAAGATGAGTTTGCAATGGCTGACTGCATTTGCTGCAACCTTAATTCGCTTCTCAGAGCTTGCTCATACATCGGTATACTCATGCCTAGAGAAGCCACATTTACTTCGAAACGCGCCCGGTCAAAAACACCATCGACTGTGTACATCTGTTTTATTCTTTCTGACAACACGACGTCTGAGATCCGGTAACCATCATCGTAGGTAACCCCTTCGAGCAGACGTTGGTTAATCAATTGAGTCAGGGTGCGCTCACGCAGTACATTTTCATCGATAGGCAACTTACCGTCATTTTGTCGCAAGATTATCTGACGCTGCCTGGAAACGCTACGATCGAGTTCATTTGCAGATATTTCCATATCATTAACTTTGGCCGCATACATGGGACCGGTATCATCCAGATAAGACTGGATACCCCACAGAGCAAAAGGTAAACCTATCAAGATAACGATTGCAATACCTAACCAGCCTTTAATTCGATCATTTATAG
>JBFFVI010000195.1:0-4270 GCA_041570895.1 Gammaproteobacteria bacterium | reverse complement strand
GCATGAAACAGCCGTAACCATAACTCATAATCTTCGGGGAATTCACCCTCATTATATCCGCCTAAATCAAGCACACATTTTTTACGGAACATGACTGAAGGGTGAGCAAAAGGTGACTCGATATAAATCTGATTTTCAACATCCTGTCTAGATAAACAGGCATTTTGCCAGCGCATGTATTCGATATAACCGGCTTTGATTTTCTCTTCTGGAAACTTTCGTGCCTGCGTTGCACACAATGTGATCGAGGCGTCGTCAGTCATTACCGCAAACTGTTTTTTCAGCCGCTCGACATACATCACATCATCCGCATCCATACGTGCGACTAGATCTGACCGACAGGACTGCAGACCCTGATTCAGAGCAGAGACGATACCTTTCTGCTGGTTTTCAATAATAGATATACGAGAATCGTTATATGAACGTAAAACTTCTACCGACCTGTCTGTGGAATTGTCGTTGACCGCAACAAGCTCAAATTCCTCAAGCGTTTGATCGAGGATACTATCAAGACACTCAACCAGGGTTTTTTCAGCATTAAATACCGGCATTAAAATGCTGACCTTTACATCCACATCCATATCTTTTCCTCTATCACTGTCAGCATTCATCGATTTTATTCAACAGCCAGCTCATCAAGGCTGTCCTGCGCTATCTCCCTGACTTCTTCATTTTCATCCGATAGCAGTTTTTTAATAACAGGAACATAGGAGACATCTTTTGTTAGCGACAGATAATGACATGCATCCCCGCGTATACGCGCATCATCATTAGACAGATACTCTACTAGCCTGGGTATAACTGCTTTGAACTCTTCCGACACCGCCATGTCTTCAATAATCACGCCCACACCGAGACGTACATTTATTTTTGCTTGCGGATTTGCCATCAGATCGATAACGTTCTCCAGAGCCTGCGGATAACGCTGTATCAGTTTATTAGCATAATCGATCTTGCCTTCTGACAACACTTCTTCAAGATACTCGCTCAGTCCTTCAAAACTTGAAGCCCGCTCTATCCATAACAGCAGCTCCTGTTTTGAACGCGACCCTGCCAGCTCGAAAGGCCCTATCTGCAGCCATGGAACGCTTCTGACACCATGCTGCCGGGCCAGCTCGGGACTGGTTTCGATATTGACTATCCGTAATTCTGCAATCAGCCCTGTTTTCATTAATTCAATCAAGATTTGCATCATCGGCCCGCAAAACGTACATTGTGTCCCCATAAGCATTAAAACACTGACTGATGAACTCATTGTTGATGCAATATTTTTCTGGCCTTTTGTCATATAATCAACCCACATGATTCGTAAAATAACAGGATGACAATGTACAAAAAATTCGTCGCACTATCCATACTGTTATTGCTGTTTTCAAATACAGCTTACTCTTCAACTCCGACGAGTCCAGATAATAATGATTCAGACCTCTCATTTGATGATTCACAGCTAGACGAAGAACTGGCTTACCCTGACTGGTTCAAGCTCTCCTATGGCAATCTGGGCGAAGATTTAGTGAGTGCAAAGAAAAATGGAAAAAAAGGCATCATCACCTACTTTGGTCAAAAACGTTGCGCCTATTGTGAACAGTTTTTTAAAACCAGTCTGTCTGACACTGATATCAAAAATTATCTACAAAAACACTATGACCTTATTGCCTTTGATATCTGGGGTATAGATGATGTGATCGATACTGACGGAAACAAATATACCGAACGTGAACTCTCCATTCATTACAAGGCAAATTTCACACCGTCACTGGTTTTTTATGATGCAGATGGCACACCTGTATTTCGACTTCGGGGATTTTACCCCCCCTATAAATTTCGCGCGGCGTTACAATATGTCGCCGAAGAATTCTATAAAACAGAAACATTTTCTGAATATTTTGCACGCGCCAGCCCGGGCGAGTATTTCCTGCTAGGCGGGCTCACTGAACGTGATTTTTTCCTTGAGGAACCTTATGACCTTTCTGCATTATTAAATAACAAAAAAGCTACTGCGGTTTTTTTCGAGCAGGGTAACTGCCATACCTGTGACCTGTTGCACAGCGGCCCGCTTTCAAATGAATTAAGCATTCAGGAAATAACAAAGATGAATGTCATACAACTCAACATGTGGGCCAATACGCCAGTGATAACTCCCAAGGGTAAAAAAACCACAGCAAAAGAATGGGCCCGGTCTCTCGATCTATTCTATGCTCCTAGCATTATTTTCTTTGACCCTGAGGGCAATGAAATCATTCGTGTCGATTCAGTAACAAATTTCTATCGCTTATGGGGTGTGCTTGAATACGTCAACAAACAGGGTTACAAAGAGGCCGGTGATTATCAGGATTGGCGCTTAAAACAAAGAAAAATAAGCAACTAAATATAAGATCAAAATAATGTTAAATGAATTACAGAAAAATATTGCTGAGCTGTTATGGAATACCAACCTGAAAAAAGTAAATGTACTTCAGGCTTTTTTAATAAATGCACTACGAATATTTTACGGCACATTTTATGATCTAAAAACCGGGCTGCCTTCACTGCGGGCCATGAGCCTGGTTTATACTACGATACTATCCATCGTGCCATTGCTTGCCGTCAGTTTTTCTGTATTGAAAGGTTTTGGCGTGCACAACGAACTAGAACCCGCTCTGATAAGCCTGTTAGAACCACTGGGTGAAAAAGGTATTCAGATCAGCCAACAGATCATCGAGTTTGTCGATAACATGAAAGTCGGCGTGCTGGGATCACTCGGCCTGTTACTGCTCATCTTCACTGTATTATCATTGGTCAAAAAAATTGAAAGCGCATTCAATGCAACCTGGAACATCTCGGTCACCCGCAACATCATTCAGCGCTTCAGTAACTATCTAAGTGTCATACTGGTTGGACCACTCCTGCTATTCACCTCCGCAGGCATCACCGCGTCATTTCATTCTTCCGCAGTTGTCGAAAACTTGTTGTCAATCGAGCCCTTCGGCACGATTATATTATTTTTCGGTAACCTCACACCCTATATCCTAACAACCATTTCATTTACTTTGGTATATCTACTGATACCTAACACCAGGGTTAAATTCTTATCTGCCTTATATGGCGCGGTTGTTGCGACCATTTTATGGAAGATGATAGGTTCTCTATTTACCGCATTCATCGTTGACTCAACAAACTACACTGCCATCTACTCTGGTTTCGCCATCCTCATCATATTTATGATATGGATATACATGAGCTGGTTGATCATATTAACCGGGGCTTCTATATCTTTCTATCATCAGAACCCGGACCGCATCACCAACAAATCAAAAATCATTCAACTCAGTTGTCGTTTGCGTGAAAAACTGGCACTCACCATAATGCAGATCATCGGTCATAGCTTTCATCACAATGAACCAGCCTGGACGATAAAAACGCTGGCAAAGAAGACCAACATTTCTGAAGAGGCATTAATGATAATCTTGCCTGAATTAGTATCAAGTAAACTGCTGACAATGACCGGTGACGAAAATCAGCACTATCTGCCGAGCCAGTCTTTAGAAAATATCACCCTGGAGATGATCATTAATGCGGCACGTACTGCAGAAGAGTCAGCTAATCTGCGCCCCGATGATGTCGACAGCGTGCAACAGGTCAACGAAACCCTGCAATGCCTGGACAACGCGATGTCTGAGGCGATTAAAAATAAAAGCCTTAGAGACCTGATCTAAGGCTTGTCAGCAGCACCGATAAAACCAAACAATAATAAAGCCATTAATTTTTACTGATTTTTTCCAGCCAGGAAGCCACAGTTTCGACTAAGGTTTCTTCCTCTCCATCAAAGAAATGATTGCCTGTTATCTGCATTTGAGTGTAGTTTTTATTGGCTGCTTTCTTTGCAGCTGCAGCGCGCGATTCTGTCGACGCAAGAATATTTTCCAGATCATTACTACCGTATAGATCAAGCACCGGCAGCTGAATTTTTTCCAGTGCTTTGATGCTGTCCATGCGCGGATCATCTGCGAAAGCGCCCATACCGATAGCAACGAAACCTTTAACATCCCGTTTCGATGTAGACAGGTAATAAGCTGTCATCGCTGAGCCCTGACTATGGCCGATCAACACGATCGATTCTATTCCATTCTTTTTCAGGTACTTGATAGCGGCATCGATACGTGGCGCAACTTCATCATATAGTGGCGCATATTCCGGATACTCAGCTTCATTCGCCAGTATCGGCATCTGGATGGATAAGGTGCTCCAGTTATGAGCTATTAGACCAACGCGTAGCGGCTGCACCACCTGC
>JBFFVI010000194.1:0-4294 GCA_041570895.1 Gammaproteobacteria bacterium | reverse complement strand
GGTGCATTGATCTGTGATGACGGAATAAATATCGAAGACCTGTTTCAGCATATTACCGAGCATGGCACCATCAAAAACTTTCCATCAGCCAATTTTGAAGAAGATGGCAGGGCAGTGCTGGAGAAGGCCTGTGATATTTTAATACCCGCGGCGCTGGAGAGTCAGATTACACTGGAAAATGCAGACCGG
Organism: Gammaproteobacteria bacterium; assembly: GCA_041570895.1. Classification (GTDB taxonomy): domain Bacteria; phylum Pseudomonadota; class Gammaproteobacteria; order SZUA-229; family SZUA-229. Next base: position 4,105 of record JBFFVI010000194.1, on the reverse strand, counting down.
ATACAGGCGAAGTTGATCATAGAAGCAGCCAATGGGCCTATTACTTATGGCGCAGATGAAATACTGAATAAAAAAGGTGTCGTTATCATCCCCGATGCTTATGCTAATGCCGGCGGCGTTACCGTTTCCTATTTTGAATGGATACGAAATATTTCACATATCAGGTTTGGCCGCATGCAGAAGCGCCATGATGAATTGCGCGGTCACCAGATGGCCGCCATGCTTGAAGAAGTTACCGGCTCAAAAGTTTCCGATAGTTTACGCGGCTCGGTTACCCGTGGTGCAGATGAACTTGACCTGGTTCGTTCAGGGCTCGATGATACCATGCGCATGTCTTATCAGCAGATAAGAAGCACGCTTGAAAATTCCGATAAGGTGCATGATTTGCGCACGGCTAGTTATGTGACCTCTATTACTAAGATCGCCGGATCCTATATCGATGTTGGCGTGTTTTAGATCTACAAAGAAATAAGCGACACCGGCAAACACTAACCGCAGTGTATTCCATCCATTACCGCGTACGATAACTGTAATGGCATGCAACACAGGCGCTGGTTACTTTCTGCAGGGCGAGGTTAGCGTTCTTTAGTTCACCTTTTTTTGCGAACTGTGAAAGCTCGGTCGCCGATTCATGCATGCTCCAGCCGATGTTCCGCATCTCCAGTGGCATAAACCTTCCGGGTCCCATGCCTGTTGACCGGTGTTTTCCCATCGAACTCTTGCCCATCCTGGTTTCAGCAACATCTGCAGCGGCATCAAGGTTGTTTTCCGCAAGATGTCCGATGATCTCACTCAATGCTGAAAGGTGGTCCAGCATATCTTCGCGCATGAGCTGGCGAGCCTGATCCGGCATCGATACTAATTGTCGGTGATCCTTGACTGAAGATGTTTTGGCATCCTGCGAATCATTTGCAGGATCCGCGCTTTGTGCAGCTTGAGATGTAAATAAGAGCATGGTCGTTGTAAGCAAGGGAGCTATTTTAAGCATGACGATATCCTCTCTAGTAAAAATGGGGGTAGGGTAATTATTATTTAACCACTTTAACAAATCGGTTAAGACTTAATCTCTCCTTCTCCTTTAATTTGTTTTTTAATTTTAGATTGTTTTACCTTCAGCTGTTCAACATGAACGATAAGCGTGTCAATTGTCTCTTTTAATAAATCAAGCTCGTCTACCGTTAGATCATTTAATTGTTCCAGGTTGTACTCAATGGTATCGATTATCTTTTTATGAGGGCGCTGAAGCGGCCGCATGAAGTAGCTTGTGATAGTTGCCACGATGGCTCCGAAAAATAATACTGAACCAATAATTATCCATAGAGCGCCAATAAACTGAGCTACGCCCGAAGTCGGAATGTCAGCAATTCCTGCAGTAGAAAATGCAGCCACTCCCCAATATAATGCTTCACCATAAGAATTGATTGATGCGCCTTCGACATTCATCTCGGCCAGGTAGACACCGGTAGAAAATATTAACCAGAGAGCGATTAATAACAGTACCATCTGTGCAAATGGCGTATGAACAGAGATATCTTTAACGAATCGCTTGAATCGTGTATGTCGTCCTTCTTTTCTCATCGCTTCTCCGCACAGCTAAAATAATAAGCCAAGTGTGTTACAGCTTACCGGCTATTATACTACCAGTAGCTAAAGTGAAAATTCAATTCCTCTGCCGCCTATAATTAAACGGAGGAAGTACACTGTTCAACTGTAGCGCCTTGAATGGTTAAATTTCCGCATTATCCAACCCCAATGTAAAGTGAGGTTAGTAACCTGTTAGCAGTAAGATACCGGTTCAGTAATCCGATGATAATTAAAGGGGGCTGACCTTTTTAATTATCAGGTTTTATCGCGACAGTTTCGATCAGACTGACGCGTTGCTCATCAAGGTTGCGGTGCAGATTATAGGCCTTGGTCAGGATATCATCTCCAACCAGCAGATGTACGCCAAGTTCTGGTAGATTCGGCTCCCCCATCGGTTCTGTCATATGGGCAAAGGCTTGCTGTGCGAGATCAGTTTTGTCATTCCAGACGTCAATATCAAAGCCGGCAGAAGTGATAACGTCGCGGAATGGTTCAGGTGGCAGCAGAAAACTCATGGAAGCGTCTTGTGCCCAGGGCACCGGAAAATGAACCGGTGAATTTTTATTGCCGCATACTTCATACAAAACGGCGCGCCCTCCGGGTTTTAGTACACGATGTAATTCTTTTAACCAGGACAGTTTATCTTCGACATTCATATTCATCTGGATTGACCAGGCCCCGTCAAATGAATTGTCATCAAAGGGTAATGCAAGTGCGCTTGCTGCATGGAACTTTACTCGATCCTGCATGGTAAGTAATTGCGTCAACCTTTCTGCGGCATCAATGTATTGATCACTCAGATCAATACCGGTCACACGACATCCTGTTTCATGTGATAAACGACGAGTGGAGCCGCCTACGCCGCAACCAACATCAATGATGTGCATGTCCGGGGTAAAGTTAGAAAGTTTAATGAGATCTTTAGTTGCGACATCACCGCGGATATGAAATTCATCCACTGGCTGAAGGTCATCAAGTGTGATTTCTGATAAGTCCAGACCGATTTTATCAAGGCCTTCAACAATGCTGTTATACAAATCGTTCGGCGAATAATAACCGTGTATGTGTTTCATGTTTTTTTTCACCTATAAGCTAATCATTAAAACCACTGGTAAAAGTGGGACTGGTGCAGCTCGACCACAGAGGAAAAGGACGTTATATCGTTAATCAAAATGGGTGCGCTCTCCGCAGAGAAGTGAATACCAGGCTCAACGGCTAAATTAGCTAACACTCATTAGCGCGTCCAAGCTGAATGATTTGTCAGGTATTGCGCACACCAACAATTAACTACCTTCCCTGATGAATCTTGTTACTAACGCTTCCAGGGGCTGCCGATTAATATTCCAGATACCATAAAATGGATGATCCAGATCCTCAATAATCATGTACAAAAGATGAATAGAGGTAGAAATGCTGACAAGTATGGCCAAATGAGTATAGATATTTTGAACGCCTAGCAGCATAAAAGCTATCACAAGAACAATTGACATAAAAGCTATTAAAATTTTCAACCTGGGAGGCAGCCTCTCATTAGCTAACGCGATCCTTCTTGTGCGAAGTTTCGTGATGTCTGATATATTTTCAACTATGGCGGTAAATACAACCCCGTCTCTATCTGAATCAACAGATATTTTTTTACTCTTACGCATTATTTCGTATAGTTCTTCGGAAGTATCAGAATCCATAGGCTCATGAGGGTCGCTCATTTCCGGCCATTCGGTATTAAGTAATGAGGTAGCGTAATGAGAGAGCGAGTCTTTTATGCTCTTTTTGACTTCATTGCCTTCGTCATTTAAATAAGTTAAAAAATCTCTCACGGTCTCAATTGCATTTAATTCATTTTCTATGGCCAGAGTAAGATCGCTGTATTTGGTCAAAACGGTAACTAATAAAAAGCCTGCCACAATTGCATAAACAATACCGAAAACACTAAAAAATGCACTCCATGCAGCCACATCATCGAACACTTCTTTGTACTGAACATAATCTTTAATTGCTAATAGAATGAGCGCAGCAAGCGCACCTGTTATAAGTATCGGCGAAATGATTTTAAATAATTTATTCTTAGTCACTTTATTTCTTTTTATTTATAATTTATCGCGTTAAAGGGTGCTTCAGATCACTATTGTTTCTAATATAAACCAAAACTGTGACCTGACACACTTTTTTCGATAGCTCAGCCGAATAGAGCAACCCCCTGCAGGAATCAGCTGGTCGGGGGTTCGATTCACTCTCGAGATGCCGTCTATACTCCTGCATCACCCTTGGTAGATGTCCTCGGAGCGCCTTCTGCAGCACACTTTGCGCCGCTTTTTGAAGGTTAGTCGTGTTTAATGTATAATACTCAAGTTAATATTTCATGGGTATCTCACCGCAACAACTCGAGCTTCGAAAGCCTGCACCAACCGATGGTGCGTCAGTCTTCCGCCTGATCAATCAGTGTCCGCCACTTGATAGCAACTCAATGTACTGCAACCTGCTGCAATGTACGCACTTTACCGATACTTCTGTCGCTGCTTTC
>JBFFVI010000193.1:0-4314 GCA_041570895.1 Gammaproteobacteria bacterium | reverse complement strand
GAGCCGCAGGTTTATCCACCTTATTAATGACCACAATCGGTTTAAAGCCCATATCAAAGGCTTTCTGAGTTACAAAGCGGGTCTGCGGCATAGGACCTTCCTGCGCATCCACCAGCAACAACACACTGTCGACCATAGACAATACACGCTCAACCTCACCGCCAAAATCGGCATGTCCCGGTGTATCGACAATATTGATGTGGTAACCATTCCAGTCAATCGCAGTATTTTTAGAGGTGATAGTAATACCACGCTCTTTTTCCTGATCATTCGAATCCATGATTCGCTCACCTGGCGCCTTACGCTCATCCAGGGTACCGGATTGCTCTAGCAGTTTGTCAACCAGTGTGGTTTTGCCATGGTCGACATGGGCGATGATTGCGATATTACGGATTTTAATGCTCACGGTGATTCTCAAATAGGGAAAAATGGGCGCACATTATAGGGGTTTATTGAAAAATAAACTGTATTAATTAAAGGCTATACGATTTTTATCGTAAAAACGTCTGAAAAGCGGTTTTTTTACCGCCGATCAGGGCACGCCTACATGGACGTAGGTGGTAGAGCAATGCAGGAGCAATTGCCGAGGAATAGTTATCGAGGAGACAAAGTCGAGCAGTTGCGAGGCGCGGAGACGCCGAGAAAAACTTTTTAAGCTAGCTGTGACGCAGGCGCAGCCAAAATAAACTCAGCGCCTCCGCGCCTCAGCGATAAATTATTCCTTCTGCTACAAGCCGATGATAACCGCTATTGTGCAATACGATCACGCGCTGCCTGGGCTTTTTCGGGATTACCCGCAGCATCACAAATCTTTGCCAGTTCTTCAAGCGCACGGACATTATCTTTATCAATTTCCAGTGCCTGCTCACAGTGGTAACAGGCCTTATCATAGTCACCCTGCTTCTGTGCGACCCGGGCCAAACCCAGTACCGCATATAGATCGTGACCGACTTTTAAGCTGGAGTGATAATGTTTAACCGCCTCATCGAGGCGATCGAGCGAGACCAGCGCATCACCAACACGCGTCCAAAGTGACTGATTTTCCGGTTCCTGATCCAGAATTTTACCCCACCAATACACCGCTTTTTCCATCTTTAACTGTCCGCGAAAACAATCACCCATACCAAACAGAGCGAAGTTGTTTCTTGGATCAAGCTCTAGAGCATTTTCATAATGGTCCATCGCACGATCAAATTCTTTTCGACGACGATAGATATTGCCGATCATGGTCATCAGAACGACATTATGAGAAGTGTTTTTTGACAATAATCGCTCAAAACAATCCAGCGCTTTTTCATCATCATGCTGCGCATAATAAACATTGCCCAGGCCTAACAGGGCAAATGGATCATACGGCTTGATCTCCAGCGACTGCTCGTAAAAATCGATCGCATTCTCGGCATCATCCAGTTTGTGATAGGCGTCAGCAATTCGTACCATCACGTGACTATCTTTTGGATTGATCTCCAGATATCGCAACCAGTAAGGGATAGCATCTAAAGGCTGCTTCATGCCACGGCGCGCGTCGCCGGCACCACGCAATGCAAAGACATTATTAGGGTCTTTTTTTAATACTGCATCATATTGCGCACCAGAATCTGCAAAACGATTTAGTTTACGGTAGACATCACCCAGGCCTGAAAGCACATAGGGGTTTTCTGCATCGAGCTCTTTAGCTTCGAGGTAAACTTTTTCAGCATCTTCCAGCTGACCACTGCGGAAAAGGCGACTGCCTTTTTTAGATAACTCGATAACCGCTTTTTTTGAAATTCCAGACATATTGATAGTTTTTTATTTTTAGAACAATTAAAAAATAGATATTACAACGATAATCGTATTATATATAGCGAATTTTATTCGAGGCCATAGTCAGGAAGCTTCGGTAACGCCATGATTCTCCAGCAACCCCATCTCCATATAGTCGAGATTAGCCTCGTTATCAGCCAAAATACAGCCGTTTTTAACCCTTTCAACCACAATAGCGTCTGCAGTGAATACTAATGTACATTCAAAGCGACTCTAGTAGAATGCTTCTGCATGATACAACATAACAAAAAACATGCTTACCTGGTCGATAGCAGCATCTATATATTTCGCGGCTGGCACGTTTACGACGAAACCATCGTCGATAGTGAAGGTAATCCCAGCAATGCGGTTTATGGTTTTACCGAGTTTTTACGCGAATTGATCGAACTCGAGCAGCCCGAATACATTGCCTGTGCATTCGATGCCAAACAGACCAACTCCTACCGCCGCGAGATCTTCCCGGAATACAAAGCTAACCGCCCACCCGCACCTGTCGAGTTAAAAAGTCAGTTTAAACACTGTCGTGATTTTTGCCGTGCCGCCGGTATCGCTGATTTCTCCAGCAACCGTTATGAGGGTGATGACATCATCGGCACACTGGCAACCCAGTTACGTGCTGACGGCTTTAAAATCACCATTCTCAGCGCCGACAAAGACCTCGCCCAACTCCTCAGGCCCGGTGATGTGTGGTGGGATTATGCGCGCAATAAAATCCTGCACTATAAAGACATAGAAAAAAGTTTTGGCGTAAAGCCCGAACTGATTGCAGACCTGTTAGCACTGGCTGGTGACAAGGTGGACAACATCCCAGGCATCCCAGGCATCGGTTACAAGATGGCTTCTAACCTGTTAAAAAAATACCCCGGCGTTGAACATATCATGGAAAACATCGACAAGATCTCAGAGATGAAATTTCGCGGTGCCAAGCGCATACAGACGTTAGTCGAGCAGCATCAACACATCCTGCCGATGACAAAAAAACTGACCACCATCGTCACCGACGCCGAGTTCAAAGGCGCAAAAAACGATATCCGCTGGTCCGGAATCAATGCAGACGCAATGATTACCATATTTAACCGCCTCGATGCTGCGCGCGGGCGGCGTGAACGCTGGTATAATTTACAACCTGCTTAACAGGCTTTAGTGCTAGTTCAAAACAACATCAAAAAAACCTCAGCATCTCTGCGATAAATAGTTTTGAAATAATAGAAAACTTCGCCCACAGAAATTTAGCCATGATTATATTATTTAACAAACCCTTCGACGTGCTCTGCCAGTTCACCGATGAACAGGGTCGCAGCACGCTCGCTGATTTCATCAAACTTAAAAATGTCTACGCTGCTGGCAGGCTCGATCGCGACAGTGAAGGCCTGCTGCTACTGACTGATGACGGCAAACTGCAGCATAAAATTACCGACCCAAAAAATAAGATGCAAAAAACCTACTGGGTTCAGGTGGAAGGTGAAATTACAGACGAGGCCATCAATCAGTTAGAACAGGGCGTTCAACTGAAAGACGGATTAACCCGACCGGCCAAAGCCAAAAAGATAGCCGAACCTGCGACACTCTGGCCGCGCAAGCCGCCGATTCGCGAGCGCAAACAGATACCGACTTCATGGATAGAGTTAAGTATTAGCGAAGGACGAAACCGTCAGATAAGGCGCATGACAGCTGCAACAGGCTTCCCGACTTTACGACTGATACGTTATAGCATCGGTGACTGGACAATAGATAATATCGCTAGCGGTAGTTACACGGTTACAACAAAATAACGTAGCCAATGACAGGGAAAAGTGACTGCCTTCAGACGGCAGCTGTGATTTAGTTTTCAAGTGGTCGATGCCACGACCGCTGACAATCTTCCGGCATGCAGACTTTTAAACTTGTAACTCATCGATAACTTAACAACATTGACGTTGTAGGAAGGACTCAGTTCGCCGAAACTCAGCAAGTTAGGAATAGTATCTGGCGAAACACCATCGAGTGCCCAGTCAGTGGAATCATAACGTTCATGCCAGAAAGCGGCTTTCAGGTAGAGCATTTCACTTAACCGGTAGTTAGCATAAATTTTAATACTATCAAGATCTGTCGTCAGGTCTGGAAATGCCGGATCAGGCGCGCCACTATTAACCGTCACCTTACCGGTGGAACTTGCTTTAGTATAATCAGCACCAATATCGAGACTGTCTTCAATCACCACGTGTGTCACACCGACGCCAATATTATCGAAGGTATCATCATTGCTTGCCTGCCAGTCGACAGTAGAAAATGTTTGGCTGCCAACCTGTGTTGATTCGATCTGTTGACGCCCGATAAAAAAGTTTGCGCTGGTCTTTTCTGTAAGCATGGCGGTTATATCACCATTTAAACTTACATCACGGCTCTCAGTTAAACCCAAAGCCGATTGCTCGAGCTGTCATATAGATCTGTGGGAAAGTTACAAGAAACAGGGTCTCGCCGCGCAAATGCAACGTATGGGTGTGGTGGTAGAGAACATCGATGCTTTCG